>JBKJJB010000290.1:0-8354 GCA_046598235.1 Chitinophagales bacterium | reverse complement strand
CCTTGGGTAGGCGCGTTGATAATGGATGTGAAACAACCTATACTATTAGTTGCCGAAGCCGGAAAAGAAGAAGAAACACTCACACGGTTAAGCCGTGTTGGTTTCGATAATGTACTTGGACATTTGAATGGCGGATTTGATGCATGGAAAAATTCGGGTAAGGAAGTTGATGCCGTGAACAGAATTACAGCCGAGGAGTTGGCACAGAAAGCAGATGTAAAGAAAGATATGATTGTTGATGTTCGTAAAGAAACCGAATACGCTGCCGAACATGTAGAAGATGCTTACAGCAAACCACTCGCGTATATCAATGATTGGATTAAAGACATCAATCCGGCTCAACATTTTTACATACACTGCACAGGTGGATACCGCAGCATGATTGCTGCCAGCATTTTACAGGCGCGTGGTTACCGCAACTTTACAGAAGTAGGTGACGGTTTTAACGGCATTGCAAAAACAAACCTCCCGAAAACAAATTATATGTGCCAAAGCAAAGTGTTGAAGACTTAAAACCGATGCAAAAAAAATCTGAAGCCAATTCATCAAATACTTCTCGCTAAGATTCTTTTCGCAATGCAGTTGCGTTGTGCAATCCGCAATTCTAACATCATTTCTTTTTCATTTACCCTTATTTTAGCACCTTTGACATTCGGAAAAAACACTATGAAAAAGTCTTTACTTGCTGTTGTCCTTTTATGTTTCGCTGTAAAAAGTTTCGGCACCACACACAGCGTAGCAAATGTCGGCTCCACCTTTTCTCCCGATTCTATTACTATCACACAAGGCGATACTGTTTTATTTACCTTGCAGGGAACACACAATGCAACCGAAGTAGATCAGGCAACCTGGCTTATAAATGACAATACTCCCCTCGGTGGCGGCTTTAGCATTCCCTTTGGCGGAGGAACAGTAACAGGTTTAAGCATTGGCACACATTACTATGTATGCGATAATCATTTCGGTTCGGGTATGAAGGGCAGAATTGTAGTGCAGGCTGCCCCTGCCAATCCTTCGGTTGAGTTTGTGCTTACCTCTTCCACGCAGGTAGAAGGAGTAGGCACTTTCGGGCTTGCGCTTTCTATTACTAACGCTAATGCAAATGCTACCACGGTAGATATAAATGTTTTAGGTGGAGGCACTGCTACCTTTGGCACCGACTTTACTTTCTCTCCGCTTACTGTTACTTTTCCTGCTAACTCTACTTTTACTCAAAACGTTACTGTTACCCTTGCCGATGATGTAATTGCCGAAAGCAACGAAACCTTTACTTTTCAGTTAAACTTTCCTACTAACAACGCCACCATAGGATCTAATGCGCAGCATACTGTTACTATTATTGATAACGACTTGCTCAAGTTTGATATTACTCCCGCTTCGCAAACTGTGAATGAAAATGCGGGCATTATTACTTTTCCTGTTTCGTTAAACAGTGTAAGTACCAACTCTACCAGTGTTACGGTTCATTTAGAAACAATTGGCACTACCGCAACGCAGGGAGTAGACTTTACCTTTAACGATACTACCCTTGTATGGCCCGCAGGTTCTTTAGGACCTATTTTAGTTCCGGTTACTATTCTTGACGATGCTGTGTATGAGCAGCACAAGACCATTAAGTTTCGCTTAATAAATCCTACTAACGGAGCAGGGTTTTTAAACGATAATTTTGTTCTCACTGTTCAGAACAACGACCCTCGAACCACTGGTGATTGCACCGATCTTTTTTTTAGCGAATACATTGAAGGCAATAATGGCACTATGGCTTTAGAAATATTTAATCCTACTTCATCAACAGTTGATTTGAGTGAATACAGAATTTATAAATCGAACGATGGAGGAACTTCGTGGTGGACCTTTGACCTTACCGGTACGCTTGCACCTGGCGATGTATATGTAGGAGCCAATCCTAATTCAATTCCACCTATACAACTGGCGGCTGATACTTTAGATGTATTTTTTGATTTCAGTGGAAATGATGCCCCTGTGCTTATTCACTGGGATGATACCATTGATATTATTGGTCAGGTAGGAATTAACCCGGGTAACAGTTGGCCCCTCACCGGAGGTTCAACACAAGACCACACCCTTATTCGCAGTTATTATACCTACGAAGGAACTACCGACTGGAGCATAGCGCAGGATAGTTGGCGCGTATATCCTAACGGAATGGCTGACTCGCTTGGGGTTCATCAAATAGCCCCCTGCGGAACTCCCGAACCTATCATTCCTTCTTACATCCATTTTACCTTATTAAACGATACTGTTTTAGAAAGCACCACTGCAACTATTCCGGTAGTAGTTCAAATTGATAATCCTAATGCAGTGCGTGTAAGTTATCTTTTAGTGCGCAACGATAATGCGGGTACTGCTTCTGCCGGTGCCGATTATAATTTCCCTAACCGCAGCTTTAGCACCAACGCACCGGGTACTACTTTCGATACTGTTTATTTAACTGTGTTAGAAGACCAGCTTATTGAGCCTCTTGAAGATGCGGTATTGCATTTTATCAATCTCGGGCGAGGAACTACCGTTATTCAAGATTCTACTTTTACGGTACACATTATTGATAACGATACACTCACTGCCTCTTATTTTGGTGCAGGGTTTAGTTATATTGAAAAAGATACGGTAGTAGGAGTGAAGGTGTTTCTTTCCACATTCCCTACCGATACAGTGCGCGTAAATGTAACGCTCACTTCAGGCAACGCTACCAATGGAGTTGACTTTACTTTTACTGATACGGTACTTGTGTTTCTTCCTAACAGCACCGATACGCTAAGTGCCTTAATTCATGTTTTGGATGATAACTGGATGGAACTCAATGAGCAGATTAACCTAAACCTTACCGATACGGTTGGAGTTCGCATTGCAATTTCAGCTTACACGCTTACTATTATTGACAACGATTCTACCGTTGGAATTTCGCAGGTAGAATGGGAGAATAGTGTAAAGATGTTTCCGAATCCCGTGTTGAATACACTTACCATTCAAACAGAAAATGAATGGCTCCATGCAGACATTACAGATTTACTTGGCAATGTAGTAATGCATTTAGAGAAACTTTCTTTAGGGAGAAATTCAATAGATGTTTCATTACTTCGTGCAGGAATGTACTTTGTAAATATGCGCAATGAACAAAAAGTATTCAGCAGGCGTTTTGTAAGGCAGGATTGAGAACTTACTGTTATAAACAACTCATTAATTATCTAAAATCACTTTCATGAAAAAGAATCTACTTCTACTACTTGCAGTTGCCATTACATCTTTACTATCTGCTCAGTTGCCACAGCTTAGTTTATTACAGTTAGGCACAAGCGGTTATGCTAAGCCGCTGGATATTAAAAACTGCGGAGACCAGCGTCTTTTTATTGTTGAACAAACGGGTTACATCCGTATCCTTTATAAAGATGGAACAAAGCAGACTACACCTTTTCTTGATATTGATGCAAGAGTAAATTCAAGCGGAGATGAGCAGGGTTTGCTTGGCTTAGCTTTTAGCCCTAACTATAAGCAGAATGGATATTTCTATGTAAACTACATTAATGGAAGCGGCAATGGCTCTACCCGCATTTCACGATTCAGTGTTCTGCCAAACGATTCTACACAAGCCGATCCAAATAGCGAAGTAATTCTGCTCACATTTACTCAGCCATATTCAAATCATAACGGAGGCAACATGATGTTTGGTCCCGATGGGTATTTATATGTTTCGCAGGGCGATGGTGGCAGTGGAAACGATCCGCAAGGAAACGGACAAAACAAAAATACATTTCATGGCAAAATGCTCCGGTTAAATGTAACAGGGCAAACAACTTATACTATTCCACCTTCTAATCCTTTTGTTGGTCAAGCGAACGTAAAGGAAGAAATTTGGGCGTATGGTTTGCGCAACACATGGCGTAGTAGTTTCGATAAACTTACAGGCGATATGTGGATGGGTGATGTGGGTCAGGGCGATTGGGAAGAAATTGATTTTCAGGACGCCTCTAGCACAGGCGGGGAGAATTACGGCTGGCGTTGCCGCGAAGGTTTGCACCAATGTGCTGGATGTAGTCAAACAGGTTGTACAGGAACAGGTTATACCGATCCCGTATTTGAAGTTCCATCCACTACCAGTTGCTCGGTAACGGGAGGATATGTATACAGAGGAACGCAACAGGGAAAACTATTCGGCTCTTACATTTTTACCGATTACTGCAGCGGAAATTTTTGGCGTATCAATCGTACGGGGATAAACACATTTGTATCTAATCAGTTGACTGTTAGTCCGGTATTTTCCTATCAGCTAACTTCACTCGGGCAGGATAACCTTGGTGAGTTGTATGTGGCTTACAGAGGCTCAGGCTCTAACGGAAGAATATATCGCATTGTTGAAACCACTGAATGTAATCCGGTTGCCTTTGTTTCGTTTGAAGATTCAATAGATGGATGCTCTCCTGTTTCATTAACTGCTTTGCGTGGCGATACACTTTCATATCAGTGGTATAATTCAAACGGTGTAATCAACGGAGCAACTTCTCATCAATTTGCTGCAGAGCAAAGCGGATGGTATAAAGTAAAAGTATCTAAACAACAACTTGGTTGCGAAGCAATGAGCGATTCTATTTATGTAACTGCATTTGATACCACTGCACTTACTTTATCAAATACACCTTTTATTACATGCGTTAATTCTTCCAATCTTGATCTTACACCAAAGGTTACACCGGGTGGAGGTATATTTTCAGGTGCCGGAGTTTCTGGAAGTAACTTTGTATCCTCTTCAGGAAACATTGGTAATAATCAAATTACTTATGCCTATACTAATCTTTCAGGTTGTAGTTCTGAAGTTAGTTTCACAGTTACTCTTAGTGATACTACTGCGATTACAAGCAACTCCACCGATACATTGGTTTGCATTACAGAGCCTACTTTTATAATGACCGGCTATACAAGCCCTGTGGGTGGTGATTATACCGGCAACGGAGTTACAGGTATTTCTTTTAATCCATCAGCAGCCGGAGTAGGAACAAGCGTAATTAATTATACCTATATCAATCTTGCAGGTTGTGAATCCAACTATTCATTTAATTTAAATGTTGAAGACATTACCGCTCTTTCGAAAAATGTAACAGACAGTGTTTTTTGCAATAACGTGTTGCCTGTTTCATTAACGCCTTATGTTTCTCCCGCAGGAGGAACTTTTAGTGGTAATGGAGTAACGAATGATAGCTTCGATCCGGCATTAGCATCATTTGGCATTTCTACTATTACTTACCAATACACAAATACTGCCGGTTGTATTTCAGCCGATTCATTTCAATTCGAAGTATCTATTTGTACTGACATAAAAACGAATGCTGAGGATTTTGCTTTCAATATTTTCCCCAATCCTGCAAAAGGCAAATTGAATCTGAAGGTAAATGTAAATTCTATTCAGCAGGTAGAGTTAACCATTACCGATGCCGTTGGAAAGATTTATGTTAGAAAGAATCAGTTATTAGATCCGAATAAGCCAATCATCACTCTCGAACTTCCTCCACTTGCTACAGGAATGTATTCTGTTCAGTTAAAAGGAGAGAAGGTAAGTGTAGTTAAAAGTTTAGCAATTGACTAAGCGATAATGATGAAACGATTCCTTTTAATTTTTTTTTTTCTGTTTCTTGCGGGTGAGATTTTTCCCTATCATTCATTCACGCTTCGTTTAGAGCCTTCAAGCATTACATCGGCTCCTGCCGTTCACTCAGGTGCTTTTGGAGAATACAATAACAAGTGGTTTTTTATAGGTGGAAGGAAAAATGGATTGCATGGATTTCTTACTCCATCTGCTTTCCCTTTTAGCGGTATCAACGATAGCATATATATTACCGATCCGGTTGCCAATCAAACATGGAGTGCTTCTACTTATACTTTGCCCGATAGTATTCGCGAATCCATCACTTCTTCCAACATGCAATTTTATCTAAACGATTCCATGTTGTATATGGTGGGTGGTTACGGATGGAATGATGTAATACAGAATTTCATCACCTTTCATACGCTTACTGCTATCAATATGAATGGTTTGATGAGTGCAGTAATGAATTCGCAACCCATCGAAAATAATTTTCGGCAGATAAAAGATTCTACGCTTGCTATTTGCGGAGCGCATTTAGCGAAACTGGACTCTGTTTATTATCTCGTTTTCGGGCATCGATATGATGGTCGCTACGACAGAAGCGATACCTCTGGTATTAATGTTCAGATATACAGCCATGAAATAAGAAAGTTTCAGATTGACGATGACGGAACTAATCTTTCGATTTACAATTATTCTGTTGTACGCGATACCGCTAATTTCAGAAGGAGAGATTACAATCTCATTCCTTTTCTTGATCCATTTAAAGGCGAAGGGCTGTTGGCTTTTAGCGGGGTGTTTCAGCCTAATGCTAACTTGCCGTATCTTACACCTATTGAGATTTTTAAAGATACTGTGATTGTTCGTAATGATTTCAATCAGAATCTCAGTCAATATCACAGTGCTGTATGCGCGCTGTATGATTCTATCAGTTTTTTGCAGCATAATATATTTTTTGGTGGCATGAGCATGTATTACATGGACACACTTACACAACTGAGTGTTACTGATTCACTCGTCCCTTTTGTAAGAACCATTAGCGATGTAGCCAGAGATATTGATTTAAATTATCATGAATTTGATGCCGGAATAAGAATGCCTGCTTTGCTGGGAACCAATGCTTATTTCCTTTATGATTTAGATGTTCCCATCTATCGAAATCATTTCGTTCATCTTAATAATCTTCCGCATCATCAGCGTATCGGATATGTTGTTGGTGGAATTGAAAGCCTTGATTTGAATATCTCCGATACCGACCCTTCGGTGATGAGTCTTGCAAGTACAAGAGTATTCGAAGTTTATCTCGATACGCTTTTGGATACAGTAAACAATATTATACCGGTAAATAACGAGGTGCTTAATTTCTTCTGCTATCCAAACCCATCGCAAGATAAAGTTGAAGTAGCATTTGAATTAAGGAAAACAGAACAGGTGAAAATTGAACTGATGGAAATGAAAGGAAGTTTGCTAAAAGAAATATGCAATCAGACTTTCAACGCAGGAAAACAAAAACTCCTTTTGAATCTTTCAGGATATTCAAAAGGAGCTTACAATTGTGTATTGACGATAAACAATCAGCGCAAATCTATTCGCTTGGCGAAGCAGTAGGCTCATCGGCAGGGGCTGATTCTTCTGCTACAATTTCTTTCTCTTTCACTTTTACTTCTTCTTTTTTCTCTGACTTCTTATTGTTCTTCTTTGCCGGCTTAGTAATTTGCTCAAGTGTTGCGCGAATGTCTTTCAGCTTTTCTTCCTTAGAAGCAATAGTTTCATTCAGCATGTTGGTTTTTACCTTTATCAACTGAAGTTCAAGCGATGATATTTTGTTGCTATCAGTTTTCTTCTGCATGTATTCCAAATCTTTCTTATCGCGATTCAACGAAAAATCCATGCGCTCAATTACATCATTCAATCCTTTAATGCGCGCTGCATTCTTATCGCTAAAGAAATGATTGCGTTGTTCGTTTATAAATTGATAAATGGAATCAAATGCTTTGCGTAACTGCTGATCATCGGCTTTTGAATAGCGGTTCTTTCTGCTTTCTGTCTGAATATTTTTCAATTCATCCATCAGCACTTTGAAATTTGCTTTCTCATTTGTACGGCTGCGAATGCTTTCAAGCTTCGCCAACACTTCATCGCGCGATTTGGTAGAGGTTGCTTCAAACTCCGCACTCTCTGTTTTGCGGAATGTTTTCAGCTTTTCAAAAATAGAGTTTACATCATCCTTTATTTTATCCAGGCTTTCCTGACTGATGTCGCGCTCTTTTCTGTGCTCTAATACTCTTTCCCAAAACGATTTTGCATCATCAAATAAAGTGCGGTCGTAGTGTGTTAGCTCGTTTGATTTTTTCTTTAACTCGTCTAACTCAAGCAAATAACTCTCCCATAACTTCGCAGTTAGAAGTGAATATGCCCATTCGTTTTGCTTAATGCGGATTTTACCTGCTTCGTCAGAACGAATATCATCCGGCAGAATAGATTCTGCATTCAGATTTGGGTTTACTTCTACTGTTCCTTTTGGAAATTCGAAAGCTTCGCCATCTACCCAATTTTTTTCGAGTAGTTCTTTAGTTTCAGCTTTGAGAGATTTTTTAGGAACGATGTATAAGAGAACTTTAAATTCTTCTTGTTTAAGTTCATAAGCAAGAAGAACTTCTTTGTCGTCAGAGGTTACACCTTTGGCAGTAAATCGCGATTGCATTAAAAATATTTTTTGTGTCCGTATTTAAAAGGATGTCAAAGATAATTTCCTTTT
>JBKJJB010000255.1:0-5394 GCA_046598235.1 Chitinophagales bacterium | reverse complement strand
CTTTCACCTGCTCTAATATTTTGCCGCTGGCTGCATCAGCGCCAAAGGCAAACCCGGCAATGGTAATAATGATAACCAACAGGGCAGGCAAACTGAAAATGGCGTAATAAGCAATCACAGCGCTTTGTCGGAAAGGGTCTATCGCCCACCATTTAATTACGGTGGTTTTTGCCAGCAACCATGTCATTGAAGAACCATCCTTTATTTTTGTACCGATATTTTTGAGGTCAAGTTTCATAATGTAATTCTTTGAATAGTAACAAAAATATCATTCTCCGGTTTCTGAATGAGGAGCATCTACCGGCTTAGATTGCGGAGAACCGAACTCTCTTAAATAAATAGACAAAAATATAATGGCAAACACCGACAAAAATTCGCTCTGCCAATTTTGAAAAGACTCAAACCATAGTCGGCTGTCCCCGAGATAGGCAAGCATTGTTTTGGTCGCTTTACCTTCTAATACCTGTGTTTCATTAAAATCTTTATTACTTCCATACCAGTGCAAAATGAAAGAGAGAAGAAATAGCAGCAAAAGCGAAAGCGATAAAGAATGTTTATAGACGGAAAGAATGATTCCACCCTTTTTCACAGGCCATGGCGCTCCGGCATGTTTCACGGGTTGACGGTCAACCTCTTCTTTTTGGTTATTAACCTGTTTCGATTCTGAAGAGCCCTTCTGCCGCAGAAAAACGGTGAACCAAACAAACAACGCCATCTGTAAAAATTCGCTCTCCCAGTTTTCGAAAGTGGCTTCAATAAAATGACCACTGCCGAAATATTTATATATGGATACTGCTTGCTCCTGATGCTCTTTTAAAAAACTGTTGTATTGATACCAACCGGTAAGTGCCTGACCAGTTATAGCGAAAACAGTCAGTAATAAAAAAGCAATGCTGAGACCGTTGTTATAGATAAATGAAGGTTTCTTTCTGCTCGGCATTGCTTTATGGTTAGTAGTTTAAGCAGGCACCTTGCCGGGTTTCTCGCGCTCCCAAAAACGATGTTGTGCAATAGCTTTAATAAAGTCTTTCGGATTGCGGTCGAGCACCACACCGTTAACCGTGCTTACTTTTTCTGCTTTACCTTTTTTCACTTTCGCTCCCGCTTCAGTGTCTAAAATAAATGCTGCTCCTGCACCATCTCCGGCTATTGCCTTGCAATGTTTGTAAGCTTCGTTTACAAAATGGATAGCATCGGGTTCATCCTGCAAAGCGGCCACACTCTTTCCACCACCGGCAACATACACCGCATCAAACACAACAGATGCAGCGGTTAAAAAACTTTGGTTCACTTTTATTTTTTTTCCATTTGAGGAATTTATAAAACCTAAATGCGGGGCAATAATTTTTGTTTGCGCACAGGCTGCCTCCAGTGCTTTTTTCATGGCAGTTAAAGAAACTTCATCAACGCCATCGGCAGCGAGTATGGCTATTTGTCTGGTGGCAATAGTATCCTTCACGGTGTTTACCATGCTCAATGCTTCAGAAAACTGCAAAGCCTGTTTTCTTTTTGTGGGTTGAAACTTTTTTGGGTCTCCATCAGCCGGTATGCTTTGATTTAAAAATTCTTCGGGCTTCGGGACTTCGATACCTAAACCAGCGGCTACTTTTGCCGCTAAGGTTTTATCTACCAATGTAAGCATACCCACTATGCGCACACGAATATCTTCGCGTTGCACCTTACCCAATTCAAAACGCAGGGCATCAACTATATGATTTTGTTCAGCTTCGCTCTGACTGTTGAAGAATAAAGTTGCCTGACTGAAATGGTCGAAGAAACTCTTACTGCGTGCGCGCACTTTTTTTGCATCTATACGCTCGTTAAAGGAAACGAAACCACCTTCAGTTGCCTTTGCCTGAAACGGACAACCGCCACCGGTAGTATTTGGGTGATAACTCGATTGCCCTTTGTTAATGGTTTGACGGTGAATTCCGTCACGCTGATTATTGTGCACCTCCACTATTGGTTGGTTGATTGGAATTTCGTGGAAGTTGGGACCGCCCAAGCGACTCAGTTGGGTATCGGTGTAAGAAAACAAACGTCCTTGCAGCAAAGGATCATTGCTGAAATCAATTCCCGGAACGATATGACCTGGGTGAAAAGCAACCTGTTCCGTTTCTGCAAAGAAATTATCTGGGTTCCGATTCAAGGTCATCTTGCCTATTATCTGCACCGGAACTAATTCTTCGGGAATAAGCTTAGTAGGGTCGAGCAAATCGAAATCAAATTTATGCTCATCTTTTTCTTCCACTATCTGCACACCAAATTGCCATTCGGGAAAATTGCCGCTTTCAATAGCTTCCCATAAATCTCTTCGGTGGAAATCGGAATCTTTACCAGATATTTTCTGTGCTTCGTCCCATGCCACCGAGTGAATGCCCAACAATGGTTTCCAGTGAAATTTTACGAAGACTGATTTGTTCTCTGTATTCACAAAACGAAAAGTATGTACGCCAAAACCTTCCATCATACGCAAACTGCGCGGGATTGCGCGGTCGCTCATTGCCCACATAATCATGTGCATGCTTTCGGGCATTAAGGAAACAAAATCCCAAAAAGTGTCGTGTGCCGATGCTGCCTGCGGAATTTCATTATGCGGTTCGGGTTTTACGGCATGTACCAAATCAGGAAACTTGATCGCATCCTGAATAAAGAATACAGGAATATTGTTTCCTACTAAATCGTAGTTGCCTTCTTCGGTATAAAACTTAACCGAAAAGCCACGCACATCGCGCGCTAAATCTGTTGAGCCGCGTGAACCGGCTACCGTACTGAAACGCACAAACACCGGTGTGCGCTTTCCAACGCCCTGAAGAAATTTTGCTTTGGTATATTTTTCCATACTCTCCGACAATTCGAAATAGCCATGTGCCGCTGAACCACGCGCATGAACAATACGCTCGGGAATTCTTTCATGGTCGAAGTGTGTAATTTTTTCGCGGAGCTGAAAATCTTCTAACAAGGTTGAACCGCGCTCACCGCTCTTTAAGGAGTTCTGATCATCGTTAATTTTAAGCCCTTGGTTGGTGGTCATAAACTCCCCCTCACCGTTTTCGGTATCACTTGCAAGGAGATTTATTTTTTTGTTTTCAAGTGAAGGGGAGACGGACTTCTTTTTCATTTTTTTGATTTTATGATTGAAGAATAAGTTGTGGGTCGGGTTTTTACAAATACCCTGCCGAAGCACATAGTGCGTTGTGGCTAAAGTGAGGAACCCGTTGCCTGCGTACAGGGCAAGAAGAAAAATAATTTAAGACTCAGTTGTGAATTAAGTTACTGCGCTTTTTTTATGCTGTAATTGTTCTATTACAGTGCCCCATTTTGAGATTTTTTCTGCGCAGGTGTGCATTTACTTCCCCTCTATTGCTTAATATCCTTAAGAAATATTTGGCACCATAATTACAAATTATCATCGCAGAATTTTCTGTAAAAAATTTAAATCACAATTATGAAAAACGAAAAAAACAAACCGGGTCAGCAAGACACCGGCAAAAAGCAAAGTAACCAACAACAAGGTAATCAACAGGGTAACCAACAGAAGAGTAATCAGCAGGGAAACCAACAACAAGGAGCAGAACAAAAGCAACAAGGCGGAATCGGCAAAACGGAACAGAATCAAAACCGTACTCAACAGGATCAGCCTAATGAAGTAAAAAAAGGCAAGGAAGGTTACCGTGATCAACAAGAAGGTAAAGGATTTACCGCGCAAGATGAGAATGAAGAAACAGACGAAACGGAGTTAGAAGAAGACGAAATGCAGTCTGATGAAGAGGATGATACACGGAACAAAAAAAGGTAGTGTATGAATTCAGTACACAAAAGAAAGGGCGATAAATTTTATCGTCCTTTCTTTTTGTGCCATGACAATGCTCCTTCCTAAGTCTTTTTCTATTCAGAGCTGTCCAAATCACTATTGTATTTTCATTCTTGTGTGCACCCACCGGTTCGCAACTATAAAATCAAATTTTGGCAACCCCGATTAGTAATTATTTTGCCTATGTATTGGAAGATGTATCTCAACCTCTCTTTGTGGTTTATCATTTGACTATTCATCTTTGGAGCTCTCTTTTTTCTTCTCTTGTTTAGCTCTTTCTCTGTTCTCTTTTCTTCCTTTCTTTTTATCCTTAAATTTTTCTCCTGCGGTTCGTGTGTCTTTCGCTCCCACCGAATTGATATTTATTTCATAATCAAGTGAAGGATTCAACGCCTCTATCCAGCCGTTGCGTAACATGGCAAAAATGGTATAGATGATATTCGGCTTGGGATCAGTGAACCTGCCTTCGAGCGGTATTTTAGTTGCTAACTGATCTTCCTTTTTATTTTTAAGAATCCATGCAACAGCATCTATGATTCCTTCCCACAATTTCACAAGCGGGCTTTCATCTTTATCACTGGATCCGAGAACTTTCAAATCCTTTATCAGTGGTTTTACATAACCTTTAAAGCCGCCATCCTTGGCTGCTACTTCCGAGTAAACACTGAAGTCTCCTTTTTCCACCGTAAATTTTCCGTAGGCTTTAAAAAAGCTGTTGAGATCCGGCAGGTTTAAATTTTTACATTCTGCTTTTAAGTCGAAGGTTGGAGCATCTTCCAATAAATTCAGATTCACTTTCAAGTCCACTTTTCCTCCGTAAACGGTGGCATTAGCATCTATACTGCTCGGGAGCACTTGCATTGGGTCAACAGTATTACGCAGATTCTCAGCAATTACATAAATATCGTTCATCGAGATATCCACTAAGGGGGAGGAGGTTAAATCTTTATAGTGTACTTGTCCGTTCTCTATTTCGAAACGGTTTATGTCGAGCGGCATTCCTATATCCAACAATTGTTTAAAGGTGCTGGAATCTTTTACCACCTGCGCTGGCTCTACTTTATCCTTCGTAAAATTTACAATAGGAGAATCAAAAAATAACTCGCCTACAATCTTGCCATTAAGAAGAGCTTTCCATTCAAGAGAAAGGTCTATCAATTTAACTTCTACAAACGGAGTTTGCTTGTGAGTAGCTGAATCAATTTTGTCTAAATACATACCTTCTACCTGATAGGCTCCGCGAAAAAATGCGAAGTGAATGCAGTCGAGATGTCCGTAGTAGCCGGGCAGTTTACCACCGAGATAGTCGTTGGCAACTCTGGTAGCTAAGGGTGAAAATATAAGGCGTAGGATGATAAGTAGCAGTGCAATTGTCAGGATGGTTATAACCCATCCCTTTCCTATAAATGCTCCGAATTTTTTAAATCTGCTTTTGCCTTCGTTCATTTCTCGGGTTTAAGTATTGGAACAATTCCAATTACATTTTCTCGATTTTTTTCTGGCAGGCAAACACATGGTCAAGATGTTTTCGTAAATCGGGGAGCATGTTAGTTGACCATTCTTTAATTTCTCCATCTCTG
>JBKJJB010000435.1:0-4132 GCA_046598235.1 Chitinophagales bacterium | reverse complement strand
TAAACCCGATATGGCTTTTTCGGTGAGCGCGGGTGCGGGTGGTTACAGTTTATTTAACCTGGGTGTTGAGTTTGCAAAATCGTGGAAGTATTTTGATTTTGCTTTAGGCACCGGCAACCTTATTGGCTTGGTGGCTCCTTCGCATTACACCGGCATGGGGCTTTACCTTCGTATGGGAACTTCCTTCTAACATTCTCTTTTATCACTCCCCGCTTGAAGTATCACAGTAGTAAGAGTATGTCATTTCGAGCGTAGGTTTCCGAAGCGAGAAATCTTGTATTCTGTCTCCTATGCAATACAAGATGTTTCGCCTCGCAAAGCCTCGACTCAACATGACAATGCTCTGTTTGTTATTCAGGTTCCGTAAAGCAGAGGTCAGAATCTTCTATTTTCGCATTCTCAAAAAACAAATTAGTTATGACAAAAAACTTCCTTTTAGTTCTTGCAATCGTTTTAGCAACAGCCACTGCTTATGCGCAAAACGGCAAGCAATGTGACCCCGCTAAAGAAAAACCTACTAAGAAAAATACAAAAGCATCTACCGCACGTGGATACGGTGTATCTATAAGCAAAGATGGAGCGATAGAAGTAACCTCTTTGCCCGAAAAAATGAAAATCGAAAAAGAATTATTTGTAAAGATTAAAGGCGATGTGGTAGCTGCCTGCCTGGTAAAGGGTTGCTGGATGACAGCCGATTTAGGAAATGGCGAAACTATGCGTATACGTTTTAAAGACTACGGATTTTTTGTGCCTAAAGACAGCGGAGGAAAGAAATTCTACGCGCAGGGCATTGCATCGTGGAGCGAAACCTCTGTTGCTGGGCTACAGCACTATGCCGAAGATGCCGGGAAAAGCAATGCAGAGATTGAAAAGATAACCCAGCCCGAAAAAGAATTGGTGTTTCTTGCCGAAGGAGTGATTATCGAGAAGAAGTAATTTTCAACATGTGTTTTATTTTTAAGCTAAGCGTTTATATTTGCGCTCCGCTTTTTAAAAAGCATGGCTCGATTTCGTAGCTCAGTTGGTAGAGCAATACACTTTTAATGTATGGGTCATGGGTTCGAATCCCATCGAAATCACACATAAAACCCTTCTTTCTTCTATGAAAGAGGGGTTTTTAATTTGTATCGGTGCAACAAGGGGTGCAACGTTTGAGCAAAAAATGTCCCTTTGTAGGCATAAATTGAAAAGGGAGCGCACCCAATGAAAATGCACTCCCAACACGCAACTAAAATTCTTCCTTACTTTATTTCGCCCTTGTTTCGTTTTTATGCTATTACTCTATTCATAAGTTTTCAGTTCGCTTTCTATAATTGCCTCCACTTTTAAACCCGGTATCACGTTCTTAACCGATAATATTCTTTCTTTCTTTCTCATTATTGCACATGAGATGATTCACTCTTAGAGCGACATCACAATGAATGGTTCTTAGCTTACATGAACAAGTTCACACTTCAATGGAAATATTGTAGGGAAGAATTGAATCGTTTGCCTATAAGCCATGCAGATTGGGGGTATTGAGTTATTAAACTTTCTTGGAGTAAAATTTCTCATTTTCAGCCAAAGAACAAAAATTACATTCGCAACAAATGTGAACGATTTTAAAAAATATTGAAAGGGGCATAAAACATAACTGCCTTCAAAAGCTTAGTTATTCTAAAAAATAATAATTTAGTTCTATAGCTTAAATACAAACCCAGCACTTGCTAAATGCTTGCCGAATCCCACTTCGGCATTTACTCCCACTTTAGGAGCAAAGTAGTAACGGATACCAGCATGTGGTCCGCCAAATGCAATGGGAGCTATGTGGTTGTTATTGCGGTCGAGAATAAATGCCACGCCACTACCCAAAGACAACCCTGCATAAATATCAAGTTTGTCAGCATGAATGTCCTTGCCGGTCTTATCAGCTATCAATTGATAAAAATGGAAGTTGGCAATTACCCCTATTGGAATGTTAATGCTGCCATTATAATAGCGACCCCAGCCTCCTCCTCCCCCAAATCCAGTGGTAAACCCAACGCCTACGTACTCATGCACACCAAATTCTCCCTGAAAATTAAGTTGTCCGGTGATGGGGCTGTACCAACCTCGTCTGTATCCCCAATAGGGGTCATTATAATAATTGTCAATATGATAAAATTGTGAAGCACCAAACCCAAGCGCTAACACCTTTGTACTTTTCTCCCATGCCTGCGCATTCACTTGAGTGTTTGTAAAAAACAATGTGATTGTGACCATTGCTGTAAACAATATTCTTTTCATACTTTTTATTTTATGGTAATTAATAAATATATGGCAAATATATTCTGTGGGTTTGTTGAAGCCAACTAAAATTGAATGAGTGTGTTGAAAACTTAATCAGTTTTAGGACACTCCGGCTTTTTTAGAATCAGAAAGTATAAACCACACGAATTGCTAATTTCGCTTTAGCTATTCAACTTATGAGCGATACTATTATTCGAAATGCACAGGTAATCAATGAAGGAAAAAAATCTTCGTATGATATACTTATCAGGAACAATAGAATGGAACGCATTGATTCTTCCTTTGATGTAAAATTTAAGGTGAATGAAATAGATGCCTCAGGATTATTTCTTATGCCCGGCATTATTGATGACCAGGTTCACTTTCGCGAACCAGGTTTAACTCATAAAGCAACTATTGGTAGCGAAGCAAGAGCGGGTATTGCAGGCGGTGTTACTTCTTTTATGGAAATGCCTAATACAAATCCCCCCGCCACCACAATAGAACTGCTTGAGCAGAAATATCATATTGCTTCTCAAACTTCGCTTGCCAATTACTCTTTCTATATGGGAACTAACCTTACCAACTTTAGCGAGTTGATGAAGGTGGACAAAACAAAAATATGCGGCATTAAAATTTTTATGGGTTCTTCTACTGGCGATATGCTGGTAGATGAACCGAGTGTTTTAGAAAGGATATTCAATGGGCGAAATGATATTCTGATTGCCACACATTGTGAAGATGACAAGCTGGTAAAACAACGGCTTGAAGAATACAAAGAGGAATACGGAGATAATATTCCTTTTGAATGTCATGCAGAAATACGCAATGAGCAAGTTTGTTTAAACTCATCTTCGTATGCTGTTGAACTGGCGAAAAAATTTTATTCGCGCTTGCATGTGTTTCACCTCTCCACCGAAGATGAACTGAAGCTTTTTAGAAATGACATTCCATTAAAAGAGAAGAGAATTACCTCAGAGATTTGTGTGCATCATCTTTGGTTTGATAAAAGTGATTACGCACGGTTGGGAAGTAAAATCAAATGTAACCCCGCTATCAAAGAAGCGCGACACAAAAAAGCATTGTTTGAAGCATTGCTGGATGATCGCTTAGATGTAATAGCCACAGACCATGCACCGCATGCGCTTGAAGAAAAAGAGCAATCGTATTTAAAAGCGCCTTCCGGGTTACCATTAATTCAGCATTCGCTGAATGTGATGCTGGAGTTTTACCATCAACGAAAAATTTCGTTGGAAAGAATAGTTGAGAAGATGTGCCATGCGCCAGCTATTTGTTTTGAAGTGAAAGACCGTGGCTACATACGAGAGGGATACTTTGCCGACTTAGTTTTGTTTGATGTGAATGAAAGTTGGAGGGTTGCCCCATCGAATATTCTATACAAATGCGGATGGAGTCCGTTTGATGGATATGAGTTTACAGGGAATGTGAAGAAGACTATCGTAAACGGTAATTTGATTTACGACAATGGCAAATTCGATGAAAGATATAAAGGTGAAAGATTAGAGTTTGACCGAGCATGAAAATTCTTCTCTTAGAAACTTTCTTCACCGGCTCGCATAAAAAATGGGCAGAAGAGTTTAAGCGGTTCAGCAAGCACGATATTGAAATCTTTTCTCTCTCAGGCAATCATTGGAAATGGCGTATGCACGGAGGCGCAGTATCGCTTGCATCTAAAGTCCTCTCCCTCGGAGAGGATTTAGGAGAGGTGGATTTAATTCTTGCTACCGACATGGTTGACCTGAACATCTTTCTTTCGCTCACAAGAAAATGGTCGCACAATATTCCAACAGCCATTTACTTTCACGAAAACCAACTCAACTATCCGTGGAGTCCGACTGATGCTGATGTGAAACTGCAGCGCGAT
>JBKJJB010000307.1:0-5382 GCA_046598235.1 Chitinophagales bacterium | reverse complement strand
GTTTGCACTCCCTATTAGTTATGAAATGTTGTCGGTTAGTATTATAGGTGTAGGGGTGTTGTATTTTTTTATACCTTTTGTTTTAGCAAACCGAGTCTTTTTTAAATGGGAATACTATCGTGAGCAACTTAACGGGAACAGAGTTTTTGCTGTGCTCTTTTTGTTTGTGGTTCTCTTGTTGCTTCGCTTATCAATGGACGTAAAAACATCATCTGAGTATCTTTCGCTTTATCATCAGATTAAAATTCATTTACTCTACGCGTTTCAGCGACCACTGATTACCATAGTAAGTCATTTTAATTATTTCGGATGTGTAATGCTGCTTATGATTATTTTCTGGAAAAAATTTGCAGCTTATATTTCAGGTTTTGGATTAGGAGTAGCAGGCTGTGTGTTTTTGAATCTTTTTATATTCTCTATGAAACCGGAATCACGCGCACTAATTTTCTTTTTCCCCTGGCTGATGATTATGATGTCACTTTTTTTGGGGGAGTATAAATTTTCTAAAATCTTTTATGCTCTGATTCTTGTGTTCAACTTTGCCGCAGCTAAATTGTGGCTATATTTTGACTATATACCAACACCGGTTTTACCCGATGGCACTATTGATTTTCCAATGCAATGGTTTTTTATGCACCTTGGTATTTGGATGACCGAGTCTGTTTGGCTTTGTTTGTGTTTAGCAGTTACAGTATCATTGCTTTTGTTCATGCTGAGTTTATATCGAATTGAGTTTAGTAAAAAAGCTATTCTGTTTTATAAAAAATTTGAACCCCTTAGTTTATGAGTAATAACACCAACCCTGTTGAGCCTTCTTTTAAGCTGAATTACGCTACACTTATTCTTCTGTTGGTAATTTTAATACCGCTTATTTATACCGTGATTACTAATTTACAGAAGCCAACACCGGCTCCGGTTATTACACCCGCAACTGTAAATTCATCATCAGCTCCTGCTGAGAGTTCAGCAAGCACCATAGAGAAAGCACTGAAATCTGTTGCTGATAATCCCGATTTTCAGAGCTATCTTAATTTGGGCTTAGCTTATTATGGTGCAGCAAAATACACCGAGAGCATACAATCCTGGGAGAAAGCACTGAAGTATAATCCTAAAAGTGATTTGGCTTACAACAACATTGCAGCCGCTTATGGGGCAATGAATAAGTGGGATGAAGAAATAGAAGCATGCAAAAAAGCACTGGCTATTAACCCGAATTTAGAGCTTGCTAAACGAAATATGGAATGGGCAATAGGAATGAAAAACAAAAAATAATTTTTGCATACACAGATGATTGAGCCATCAAATATTTTCATTCTTATTCCAGCATTTAACGAGGGTAAAGTTATTCGCAATACTATTTTGCCTTTAATCCTCAAAGGATATACAGTGGTTTTGATTGATGATTGTTCTACCGACAATATGCGCGATGTAGTAAGCGATTTACCTATTCATTATATCCGTCACAGCATAAATCTGGGACAGGGGGCTGCCGTGCAAACAGGAATACAATACGCTTATCAGCAGGGCGCGGAATATGCAGTCACATTTGATGCAGACGGGCAGCATAATTTTGAAGAAATTCCAGCCATGTTAGAGCCGGTTATTTCAGGAAGAGCAGATGTTTCAATGGGTTCCCGCTTTATGAAAGGCGGTGTGGCAGAATCAATACCTCCGTTGAGGAAGGTCATTATTAAAACAGCAATCATAGTTAACTGGGTGCTTACCGGTCTTTGGCTGACCGATGCACACAATGGATTTCGCGCTCTTAATCGCACTGCATTAAAGAAGATAAAACTCACGCAGAACAGGATGGCTCATGCTACCGAAATTCTATCGGTTATTAAGAACAATAATTTGCGTAATGAAGAAGTGCCGGTGCATATTGTTTATACAGATTATTCGCTGAACAAAGGTCAGTCTAATTTGAACTCAATTCATATTGTAATTGATATAATCCTTAATAAAATATTCTGAGATGTTAAGTCCTATTAAAATCATTCTTATTGTTCCCTTAGTGCTGCTGGTGATACTGTTTGTATTGCAACTACGCAACCGCACGGTATATCGTTTTACATTGATTTTGGTCGCGCTGCTGGGTATATTTTTTGTTGTCAACCCCGATTTTACTACTACGCTTGCACGCACACTGAACGTGGGCAGAGGAACAGATTTGCTTTTATATGTATGTGCTGTAGCGGGTTTTATCTCCGTATTAATGTTGTATTCTAAATTAAGAAAGGTAGAAGCCACACAAACTCAAATTATCAGAAACGCAGCCGTAGAAAGTGCCTGTAGGTTGAATAGTGTAAAGTGAGCTAAAAAAAACTAAAGCTTATATGAACACTGACACACTTGAGAGAATTATTCCTGACCTGGTAAATAGAGATGAGAGTACAGGTTCTGAAACTCTTGATTTACATTTGGAGCGTTACCATTTTGCATATCATCATCTTAAGCCAGGGAAAATTTTAGATATCGCTTGCGGAGTAGGTTATGGGTCATATTTCATAGCTGCAGATGCGGATAAAAAAATAGATAGCATTACTTCTGTAGATATTTCAAAAGATGCTATTGATTACGCTAACTCGAGATACAGTCACCCGAAAATCAGTTTCGTTTGTGCAGATGCAACCACCTTTTTGCCTGAAGAAAAATTTGATACCATTATTTCGCTGGAGACAATTGAGCATCTTCCTGATCCACATAAATTTATAGCCCATCTGAAAACACTTTTGAAGAATGACGGCATTCTTATTGGCTCAGTGCCGGTAACTCCTTCGGTGGATGCAAATCCTCATCATCTTTCTGATTTTACCGAAAGGTCTTTTAGAAAGATGTTTACAAAACTTGGCTTTGAAGAGATAATTGCTTTTCCGCAAGTGCAATCGTATTCGCCCTTCAATATTGTAACAAGAAAGGAAAAAAGAATGAAGCAAATGCGCCACAATTTGTTGCAATACTATATAACACATCCGCAGAGTTTGGGGAAGAGAATATTTTCAATTTTTACTGATGGGTTTAATAACCGTTATCTCACCATTGCCTGGAAATTAAAATCATTATAAAGAATGAACGATAAACTGAAACTTCTTTTCTTTTCTTTTTTGCTGTTAGCAGGAATTTTAATTACCTACTCTAATCACTGGCATAGTGATTTTCATTTTGATGATGCACACACGGTTCAGAACAACGTTTACATTCAGCACCTGAGTAATATACCTCTCTTTTATAAAGACCCTACTACTTTTAGTTCTATCCCTTCGCATTGTTCGTATCGTCCGTTAGTTACTACCACTCTTGCTATTGATTACTACTTAGGCAAAGGACTGAATCCGTTTTACTTTCACCTGTCTACATTCATTTTCTTTTTGCTGCAAGGCATATTGATGTATTTCATGTTCTTTAAAATGCTTCAGGCAGTTTCGAAGAATACTCCCAATGTGTTTATCTCACTCTTTGCCACCGCACTTTACATGTTGCATCCTACTTTGGCGGAGACCGTAAACTATGTTATCTCCCGCTCAGATACACTTTCCACATTATTTGTTGTAATGGCTTTTGTGGTGTATCAGTATTCGGCTGTTGCAAGAAAATTCTATTTATATCTCATTCCTGTTCTTATAGGAAGTTTAGCAAAGCCAACAGCCATCATGTTTGCTCCAATGCTGGTGGTGTATCACATCTTGTTTGAGCAGAAGAGTGATTTAATTTCATTTTGGAAATTAGAATGGAAGAAGTTGTTGTTGATTGCAATTCCATCTTTTGCGGTGACAATAGGTTTCTATCTTTTTCTTACGCATAAAGAAGAAGGATTGTTTGAAGCAGGAGGGTACTCGTTCTTCCGATATTTTATCACTCAGCCCTTTGTTTTCGTTCATTACATTTCGCAATTCCTTCTTCCTACGCAACTGAGTGCCGATACCGATTGGGGAACTTTTGAATCGCTGAGTAATCCTAAAGCTATTATCGGTTTTGTGTTTCTCGCGTGCATGATTTTTGCAATTTTCTTTCTCTCGAAATTTGAAAGATGGAGACCTGTTTCGTTTGGGTTATCGTGGTTCTTATTGGCACTTGTTCCTACTACGTTTGTGCCGTTGGCAGAAGTGATGAATGACCACCGTATATTTTTCCCATTTGTAGGTTTATCATTTGCTCTTGTTTGGACACTCTATTTGTTACTTGAAAATTTTATGAAGAAGGTTCCTTCGCTTGCACTTGCTGCGATACTTATTGTGATTCTCTGTGGCTACTCGTACGGAACTTACTTGCGAAATGAAATTTGGAAGACCGATGAAAAGTTGTGGAATGATGTAAGTATTAAGAGTCCTAAGAATGGGAGAGGACTGATGAATTACGGCTTGGTATTTATGGGGCGCGCTTCGTACGATACGGCAAATTATTATTTCACCAAGGCATTGGATTATTGCCCACAGTATTCTTTGTTGCATGTAAACCTGGCGGTTTTGAAAGGTGCTATGGGTGATAAGATAGCAGCAGAAAATTATTTCAAGAGTGGAATATCGCTTGCTCCTAATGAAGCGGGCAACTATTATTTCTATGCGCGGTTTTTGAGAGATAACGGCAGGAAAGACGAAGCAATCGCGAACCTGTATTCGTGCTTACGCATAGTTGATTCGCGGATGGATGCACGAAGTATGCTTATGCCTTTACTGTTTGAAGAAAAACGCTTTGAAGAACTGAAAACTGTAGCAGCACGAACCATGGAACTTTCTCCCAACGACCAAACTGCTTCGCTGTATTTGAAAATGGCTGGCAGCGGAAAATCGCAATTAGAGGTAGAAGAAGAAAACAGCATTAATTATAAAACACCCGAGCAGTTTCTGAATCTGAGTTTACTCTATTATAATGCAGCCAACTATGAAGGTTGTATCAGCGCAGCAAAAAAAGCATTAGCATTAAAACCTGATTATGCCGAAGCATACAATAATATATGCACTGCTTACAATGCCCTGAATAAATTTGCCGAAGGAGCAAAAGCATGTGAAGCTGCACTGAAGATAAAACCGGGCTATGCTCTCGCCAGTGGCAATCTTAAATATGCGAAGAGTAAATTGCTGAAATAGGACTCACTTTAGTTATTCTTGCCCTACATTAAAAAGATACTTTGAACATATCTAAAAAAGTAGCCGTAGTTATTCTTGGTTGGAATGGCAAGAAATATCTTGAACAGTTTCTTCCTTC
Source organism: Chitinophagales bacterium (assembly GCA_046598235.1). Lineage (GTDB taxonomy): Bacteria > Bacteroidota > Bacteroidia > Chitinophagales > LD1 > Bog-950. Next base: position 180 of record JBKJJB010000307.1, on the reverse strand, counting down.
GGTAGTTCAACACACATCTTCTAACTTGTGTGAGATAATTGTTGCAGATAATTGCTCAACCGATGATTCGGTAGAGTTTTGAATAATACGGACGGTAGGATAATTTTTTTTTACAAACTCTACCGAATCTTCGGTAGTTCAACACACATCTTCTAACTTGTGTGAGATAATTGTTGCAGA
>JBKJJB010000173.1:0-7477 GCA_046598235.1 Chitinophagales bacterium | reverse complement strand
TGGAACGAATGGAATAGACGGAGTAACAGGACCAACAGGTGCCGATGGAACTATCGGAGTTGATGGTGCAACCGGACCCACAGGTGCCGATGGAGCCGATGGTCCAACTGGACCTACTGGTCTTTTAGCTGATGGAAGTGCTGTAGGTAATACTACTTATTGGGATGGAACACAATGGGTGCTTAACAACAACAACATATATAATAACGGAGGCAATGTGGGTATAGGAAATGCATCGCCAGCGTATAAATTAGATGTTTATTCGACAGGTTCTACCTCCACTATTTATGGTTTAAATGTCGGTAATACTCCCAATGTGGCAGGAGTATATGGATACAACAATAGCACGGCAAACAATAACAGGTATATTGGTGTATTGGGTTCTTACACCCCAAATCAATATGGTGTGGGAGTGGTGGGTAATGGCTATCAGTTTGTTCCTCTGCCTGTTACAAATATTGATGCAGGCGTTTATGGTTCCTCTTCGGACCGTGGGGTGTGGGCAACTACCCAACTTTCAGGTACTGCTCTTTATGCAGAAGTTGTTTTCAATCCTACATTTCCTGGTTTTGGTAATGGTACTGCCGTTCATGGCGTAGATGGTACAGGGTTAGGTTGGGCTGCAAGATTTGATGGAGTTGTTCGAATTAATGACGGAACTCAATCTTCCGGTTTTGTGCTTACCGCTACTGATGGTACAGGAGATGCCACTTGGAGCGATCCTGCCGCTTTAGGTTTGAATACTACATCTGCTAATACGGGCAATGATAACGCGCCAACGCTGGCTTCATGCGGAAGCCCGACCACCTTTAATACGACAACGGGTGCTATTGCCGACCTTATCACACAAACTTTTACAACGGTTGTATCCGGCTTAACAGGTACTATTTGTAAGGTAACTTTACTTGTTGATATTACCCATACATTTGATAGTGATCTTGATTTGTTTCTAATTAGCCCTGCAGCTACTAACGTTGAAATTTCTACCGACAATGGGGGGGCAGGTGACGGTTATGCTAACACTATCTTTGATGACGATGCAGCTACTTCTATTACAGCAGGAACTGCTCCGTTTGCGGGCACCTTCAGACCGGAAGGATTGCTTTCTGATTTTAACGGGGAAGACCCGAACGGAACATGGACCTTGGAAATAGCAGATGATGCAGGAGCAGATGTAGGTAACCTGGATGTGGCTGGCATCAGTATTTCGACCTCTACAGCTACTTATGTATTTGTAGGTGAAACGCTGGTAAGTGTTACCGCAGGTGAAACTACTGTTATCCGTTCCGACTATTCGGTGCAAAATACAAATGGCAATGATGTGGGTGTTATGGTATCGCGCGATGTGGCTTCGGGCAGCGGCTCAACCGGAACTATAATAGGTTATGGTGCTGCAACTCCCAAAGGTGCCGGTGCTTTTGTTTCTACTTCGGTGAGCGATGTGGATACAGGACTGGGTACTGCCACCTACTATTACAAGTTGTGGGCGCAGTCGAATCCAGCCGGAAGCGAGAACTATTCTTTAATTGTTCAAAAACATAAATAATAAATCATTTAACAGCGGACATGGTTGCAACACACCATGTCCGCAATTAAAAACAAACACAATGAAAACAAGAAAAATAATATTCAGCATTGCCGCAGCACTTTTGGTTTCGGGTTTTGTTACCGCTCAGTCTTCGGAGAATGGTAAGGTGTATACACAGGAACAAATTAACCGCTCAGCGAGTAAAAGTGCTGCCGATAAAGAGAAGGCAGTAAAATTTACCGAAGCCCCAGCCGGGGCTGCAAAACCCGCAACCACAACATCAGTAAGGAGCAAGAATGTTGCTGCGCACACTACTTCGAAAAAGGCACCTAACCTTGTAAATACAACAAGAACTGTGCAGCCAAGAGCAGAACGTAAAACAGGCACAATTCAAACTAGGGACGACATAGAACGGATGAAAGCGGCTAACCGCTCAGCTAAATAACCATTACTTGCTCGACCTCAGCAACCACCTAAGCGGTATCTATCTGCTGCTAACGGAAGCAGTCTTATGCGAAGATTGCTACTGACGAAACAATAATTACATTAGACCTCTTTCATAGTACACAAGTGTAGTTGTTTGATAAAAGCGAGTCTAGAGAGGAAAGGAGTATTAAAATGCTTCATGAAATGGAAAAACGTCAAGCAACTACTTGCCGAAAAGTTCAAGCGATCAGTCGGTGTAAGCCGTGAAACATTCGATAAAATGGTATCAGAATATAAGTGGTCAGGGCTTACAAAAAGTGCATCTGCAAACCAAGAAACCACAAAAGGGAACAAAGAAAAAACCGCTCACTCAAGAAGAGAAAAAAGTAAATCAATAGCATTCGGGTAACGGTTGAACACGTGATTCGAAGAATAAAAATCTTCCGAATTATGGCCGAACGTTACAGAAACAGACGACACAGATTTGCCTTGCGATTAAATCTCATTTGCGCCATTTATAATACCGAATTACGAAAGAAGTCTAATTGACCTGTTTAAGAAATCTTTCTACCTTTCCGCATCCAAGTAATTGTTATGAATAAGTTCTATTCTTTTTTTATCGTTCTTTCACTATTGCTGTTTCAAAAAAATGGTATTGCTGCTTGCAATGGAGGACAATCGCAAGTCAGTATTATTATAGTTCCTGATAATTATCCTGCTGAAACAAGTTGGAGCTTGCGCGATGGAATAACCAACGCATTAATTGATACTGGTAATGTAAACAGCGATTCGGTTTGTGTAACAAGTAACCGATGTTTGAAGTTCACCATTTATGATGCCTTTGGCGATGGTCTTTGTTGCAATTATGGAAACGGTGCATATACTTTAAAACTGAACGGAACAATTATCGCACAAGGGGGAAGTTTCGGCTATACTGAAACCACTTTTTTTAATTGCCCGCAAGGAACAAATTGTGGTAGCGCAATCGTTGCTACTGTGGATACATTTTCAGCACCTACTCCTGATACATGGTATGTCTTCACTCCCGATACAAACGGCATTTACATTATTCAAACCTGTAATCTTGGCAATAGTTGCGATACTAAACTTTATATCTACGACCACTGCACAGGTCTTGTATTTGATGAGGGCAATGTAGGTACTACTTTTTATGATGATGACGGATGTGGGAGCGGTGTTCAATCGAGAATTTTAGCAGCATTATCAGCGGGCACTACCTATTACATTCGCGTAGGAGATTACAACACAAACTGTGCAGGGCAAAGTATTAACTGGCAAATTTATTTTCAAGGGGCTATTAACGGATGCACTGACCCATCTTCCTGCAATTACAATCCGCTGGCAACTGTTAGCGACAGCAGTTGTATTTATCCTCCCAATCCTTTGTGTACTGCTCCCGATTTAGCGGTGGATGGAAATGTGTTGGAAACTTCTATGTATATGGATAATCTCACCGTAGGGCAAACTAATTGCTACATCAGTGAAGGATGCTTGTCGGGCTATGGAAACCGCAGATTGATTCGTTTTACTACCCATATTCGCAATGTCGGGAATCAGGATTACTACATTGGCCCTCCAGATACTGTAGGTAATCAGTTTGTGTTCGATGCCTGTCATGGTCACTGGCACTACAAAGGATATGCTGAGTATTTATTGTATGACGAAAATAATCAACCGCTTCAGCAGGGATTTAAAAATGGTTTTTGCGTTCTCGATTTGGAGTGCAGTGGTGGAGGTTCGGCAAAATTCGGATGTGGCAACATGGGTATTTCGATGGGTTGCGGTGATATATACAATGCAGGGTTGGATTGCCAGTGGATTGATGTTACTGATGTTGATACGGGTATTTATACGCTTGTTGTGCGCGTTAATTGGGACCAATCACCTGACCGTTTAGGTCATTATGAAAAAACGTATTCCAACAACTGGTCGCAGGTTTGTTTTCATCTTGAGTATGATGGTGGAAACAATAAAGTTTTCAGCCTCATACCTGCTTGCGTTCCTTATGTAGACTGTGCTGGTGATACTTTCGGTAATGCCATTCTTGACTGCGAAGGCATTTGCAATGGCACAGGTGTTCGCGGTGATATGAACATAACACACGCAGCTGATTCAACAGATGTAAATCTTTATCTCAATGAATTAACTGATGAAAGTATTTCTTATTCTATCTGTAACGATTTGAATGGAGATAGTATGATGACCGTAACAGATGCAGCTCGACTCAACGGTTGCTTGCTTTCAGATTCAGGATTGCACCAGCATACCGGTAATTATCAAAACACACATAAGCACTGCGAATTTCCTTTCAATATTTATAACCCTTTTGATAGCATTACTTTCAGCATTGCTGACACCAATCTCATCAATCATTATATTGATTTAAGTGTATATAATCCCACCTTTCAATTACTTGCTTACGAGTTTAAGTTGTATGGATTGGTAGTTGATTCTGTAAAAAATCTTGCTGTTGGAAACTACACACCTGATATTCGCTCTTCTACAACAGGACATGTAGTTGGAATTTCTAAAGATGAAAATTCTCTTTTCAAGCAATTGGCTCCACTCAATTTTATGCGCGTGTATTTCAGTTCGTTTACCGATACATTTATTTGCATTTCAGAAATCATCGCTATAGTCAATGCCAATTATGAAGAAGCAAACGGCAAAATTGTAAATGGTTGTGTAAACATTGCGCAGCCACAGGATACAGTAATTAGTAATCTTAAATGGCTTTCTTCTGAAATTCTGAAAGTAATTCCAAATCCTTCTGATGGTATTTTTGAATTATATCTTGAAAGCAAATCTTTATCGGGCGCATCCATAAAAGTATTTGATGAGTTGGGAAGAAACATCTATCAGGAAAAGAACGAAGGATTGAGCAACCACTGCACACTTGACCTCAGTAGTCACCCAAGCGGAATCTACCTCCTGCAAATGAATGTTAACGGAAACAGTCTTACACGAAGATTACTCCTGACGAAACAATAATTACACTGACATCTCGTCTTAATTGTTGACAAAAAGGATTTGCAAGTGGTAGTAGCACGTAAATTGTTACTAACCTTGCTTCACTAAAACAAACAATTATGTTAGGAATTTATGGAATCGTAATCGTGTTCATGCTATTAAGCTGGTTAGTTAGCTGGCGATTGAAAAGCAAATTCAAACAATATTCTGAAGTTGCTTTTAGAGGTAACCTTACCGGTGCGCAAGTAGCTGCAAAAATGTTGGCAGATAATAATATCAATGATGTAAAAATTCTATCTGTAGAAGGTCAATTGACCGACCACTACAACCCAATCGAAAAAACAGTCAATCTCTCTCCTGAAGTTTATAATGGAAGAAGCGTTGCTGCGGCTGCGGTTGCTGCACACGAGTGTGGTCACGCTGTTCAGCATGAAAGAGCATACATGTGGCTGGGCTTGCGTTCGCGGTTAGTTCCGGTAGTAAGCGTTAGCTCAAGGTATATGCAGTGGATTTTACTTGCGGGCATATTGACCGTAACAGTTTTTCCTTATTTATTATTAGCAGGCATTGTTCTATTCGCACTTACAACTGCGTTTTCATTCATCACTTTGCCTGTTGAGTTTGATGCTTCGAACCGCGCCTTGGCTTGGTTGGATACTTCAGGTATCACCAGCTCGCAGGAACATGAAATGGCTAAAGATGCTCTTAAATGGGCTGCCATGACTTACGTAGTAGCCGCGCTTTCTGCTCTTGCTACTTTACTTTATTACGTTTCTATCTTTTTGAGAAGAAGATAAAACAACTTGTTACCCACAGCAATGCATCATTAAAACAGTGATACATTGCTGTGGGTTTTTCTTTTTTAAAATTTCTAATGATGGTTGTGCAACATATAGCTTTGAAACTAATTGAGGATTACACCTACTAATTATATTCGCCACATGAATTACAAGAAGGTTAGCGCAGAAGACTTAGCTTATTTTAGGACTGTAATAGGAGAGGAGTTTGTTTTTATTGATGAAGCCAACATCGAAAAGTACAGCCGTGATGAAACGGATGGTGTGCAGTTTCCTCCTGAAGTTGTTTTGAAACCACTTACTACACAAGAGATTTCTGCTATTCTTAAATACTGTAATGAAAATTTGATTCCTGTTTCTCCTCGCGCAGCGGGTACTGGTTTGAGTGCAAACAGTTTATGTGTGCATGGGGGTGTAATGCTTTCGGTAGAGCGCATGAATAAAATTCTGAAAATTGACGAGCGCAATTTGCAGGTTACATCCGAACCGGGTGTTATTACCGAAGCGTTGCAGAATACTTTACAGGAAAAGGGATTGTTTTATCCTGTTGATCCATCAAGCAGAGGAACAAGTTTTATTGGAGGTAATGTGGCATGCAACAGCGGTGGACCAAGAGCGGTGAAATACGGAGTGGTAAAAGATTTTGTATTGAATCTGGAAGTAGTTCTCCCGAATGGAGAAATAATTTGGACAGGTGCAAATACGCTCAAAAATTCTACCGGGTATAATCTCACTCAGCTTTTAGTTGGCAGCGAAGGAACGCTCGGTATTGTGACCAAGATTGTTCTCAAACTTCTTCCATATCCAAAGTTTAATAACGTAATGCTTGCACCATTTAAAAGTATGGATGATGCAAGCGCGGCAGTGAGTGCAGTATTTCGTGCGGGAATTATTCCGAGTTGTATTGAGTTTATGGAGCGCGAAGCTATTGAGTATGTAATGAATTTTTTAGGAGATGTAACGATCCCTGTTGCAGATGACACACGAGCTACATTACTGATTGAAGTAGATGGAAATGATTTAGAAGTTATTCAGAAGGATTGCGAGAAAATTTATGAGGTGCTTTCTCAATTTGAAGTAGGCGATATTCTCTTTGCCGATAGTGAAGCACAGAAAATTGATTTGTGGCGAATGAGAAGAAACATTGCTTATGCGGTTAAGAAAACAAATGTGACTGTTGAAGAAGATACTGTTGTTCCTCGTGCAGACTTACCGGAATTATTAAAGCACATTAAAGAAGTTGGTAAGAAATATAATTTCAGAACCGTATGCTATGGACATGCAGGCGATGGTAACGTGCATGTGCGAATTTTAAAAGATGAATTGACAGAAGATTATTGGAAGAACGAAGTGCCTAAAGGCATTCGTGAAATATTCGAAAAGGTAGTGGCATTGGGAGGAACTATTTCGGGTGAGCATGGCATTGGCTGGTATCAGATACCATATATGGACATTAAGTTCCGCGAAGTGCAGTTGCAACTGATGCGTGACATTAAGAAGGTTTTTGACCCGAACTATATTCTGAATCCAGGCAAGATATTTTAAGGCTTTTGTCCTTTGCGAAGTTTAACGATTACAAAACCCTGCTTCGTATAAAATAACTTACCTTCGATTCCGTTTAGACGGATTCAATCTATTACCGTGAAAAAAATATTCCTTTTAATTCCTGCCTTTATCCTTGCCTCAAATATTCTGTTTGCGCAGGATGATGAATTACCGCCACCGAGCAGTAACC
>JBKJJB010000024.1:0-2813 GCA_046598235.1 Chitinophagales bacterium | reverse complement strand
GGGTATGTAGTTTTTTTCTGGCTTTTGAATAACTTGAAAGTTCAAATTGGGAAACTTTTTCGGGCAGGTTAAACCATACGAGATTAGGTTGAAGCGAAACAATATTATCTGAACCTACTGTGTTACATGCAAAATTCTCAAAAGATTTTTTGCTAGACATAATATTTGTAGAAACTATGTTCCCCCAAAATACATCCCAAATCTGTGTATCACATGTATCCATTTTACTAGCCCAAGCATTTACTTTTTTAATTTCAGTATTACTTAACTGCTCATTACCTATTCCACGCATAAATAAAGCAGGCATTTTCCTATTATCTAAACTGAATAGGAACCCATAAACGGTCTGACAGCGTTGCTTTTTTATTAAATCAACTATGATAGCGGCAAATTTTTTCCAGTTTACATTAAACCCCCATTGAGAGTTTACGACAAAGCTTAAAGAATTTATTTTGGAGTATTCATCAATTGAGTAAGATACGGATACATCAATATCTCTCGATTTGTATTCAACGTCTTTTAGATAACTGGATAATTCAAAATCAATAGTGACTTTTTTTTCAACTGATTTTAAAAGTGTAAAATAGTTAACCAAATTTTTTTCTGTAATCCGAACTGTTTTAGTTTTTAGTTTCCAACTCTCTTTAGTTTTGTCTAGAACACTATAACTCAACTCCTCGAAATTTTTACCAAAACCTCGAACTAATTCCTGTAAGAATGAAATGGATTGTTTCTGTCGAAGTCTACCTTTGAAAAATACAGAGAAAACTACGCTCTTTTTATTTTCCATACAATGCTTTTAAGTAGCAGGAACAAAGAAAAGATTTTTGCTGAAGGCTGAAAGCGATGAATGCTGTTCTTCAAAATCTTCCGAAGCACGAGTAGGAAGTTTTAAAAGAAAGAAGTCTCTGACTTTTCATTTTACTTCTTTACCACCAAAGCTGCATTAATCTTATCTAGAATTTGATGGGCAACGTGCATGGCGTTGTAACCATCCAACACACTTACAGGCACGGGCTTGTGCTGCGTAATCGCTTTATGAAAGAGTTCGAGTTCCATCTGAATGGCATTTACTTCTTTCTTCTCGGCAGTTTCGTAAGTGATGTATTTTTTGGTGTTATCGGGCAGGTCAATTTCAAAATGATTGGTTTCGCCATTGGTGATTGGGGCAGTATCTTCAATGCGAAACAGGTCGCTTTTCTTCTTCAGAAAATCCATACTGATATAAGCTCCCGGCTGAAAGATGCGCATCTTGCGCATACTCTTAACCGATATGCGGCTGGCAGTAATGTTTGCCACACAACCGTTGTCGAATTCAATTCGCGCGTTGGCGATGTCGGGACTTTTACTCAAGATAGCCACACCGCTGGCGCTTATCCTTTTCACATCTGCTTTCACCAGACTTAGAATAATATCAATATCGTGAATCATAAGATCGAGTACCACCGATACATCGGTTCCCCGAGGATTAAATTCAGCCAAACGATGCACTTCAATAAACAGTGGCTTAATATTTTTCTTATTCAGACTAAGCAACGCAGGGTTAAAACGCTCTACATGACCAACCATTACTTTTACTCTTGCTTCCTCCACTAATTCTACAAGATGCTTCGCTTCTTTCACAGTTTCGGTCATTGGCTTTTCGATAAACACATGCTTCGCTTTTTTAATGGCATCGTGTGCAATTGGGTAATGCGAAGTGGTGGGCGATACTATATCTATGGCATCGCTGGCATCAATTAATTTCTTAGGATTATCAAAACGTTTAATACCAAATTCATCTATCGCTGTTTGCGCGTTCTTATCATCAGGGTCATAGAAACCGGTAATCTCATATCCTGCAATTTCCTTCAGTAATTTCACATGAATTTTACCGAGGTGACCTACACCGAAAATGCCTATACGCACCATTTTTGCCATGCAACGAATGTAGAAAGGAAAGAAAAGCAGGTGCGTTTTGCTTTCAAATGATTTACAATAAATTTTGTGGACTGTATAGAAGGTTAATCGTTAATAGTTAGTGGTTAATCGCGGAATACATGCTGTTACCATTAACGATTAACCATTAACTATTATACTTTTGCCGCCCATGTTTTATAACCGTAAAATTGCTTTACACACCCTCGGCTGCAAACTGAATTTCTCCGAAACTTCAGCCATTGCACGCATCCTCACAGAGCAGGGTTTTCAGAAAGTTGATTTCAGCGAGCGGGCAGATTACTACATTATAAATACGTGCTCAGTAACAGAAAATGCCGACAGAGAAACGAAGCATGTGGTAAAGAATGCTCTGAAGACCAACCCCGAAGCAAAAATTATTGTTGTAGGATGTTTCGCGCAGTTAAAGCCCGAAGAAATTTCGAAGATAAAGGGAGTAAACATGGTGTTAGGGGCGAATGAGAAGTTTAAGATTCATGAATACATTGAGCAATTGGAAGAACAGGAAGAGCCGTTAGTAATAAGCGGGAACATAGAAGATGTAAATTTTTATTCCGATGCGTATTCGCAAGGCGAACGCACCCGCAGCTTTATGAAAGTGCAGGATGGCTGCGATTATTTTTGTTCGTTCTGCACTATTCCTATGGCGCGCGGAAAGAGCCGGAGTAATTCAATAGAACAAACAGTTTTGCTGGCAAAGAAGATTGCTGCAACAGGCGTAAAAGAAATTGTATTGACAGGAGTGAATTTGGGAGATTTCGGAAAACAACCTCATCCTAAATCCTTCTCCGAAGGAGAAGGACTTAACCACCCTCTCCTTCGGAGAGGGGTTGGGGGTGAGGTTGAAAATTTCTATCAACTTATTCAGCAATTAG
>JBKJJB010000357.1:0-5631 GCA_046598235.1 Chitinophagales bacterium | reverse complement strand
ATGGAAACGGCATGCCAATTCCTGAGGTTACAACATCATCACCAGTAGGACCATTGGTTGTAACGCCAGTAGGAATTATAGCTCTGTAAGGAATAGCAGCTAGTGCATAAGTAGGTATGCAAAAAGGAACAGCAGGATGTTCCAAGAATGCGTTTAGCTGTAGCGTATCGCTGTTGCAAATAATTGTATCATTACCTGCTGTAATCAAAACGGCAGTATCTACGTGTAAGTCAATAGATGTATCTCCCTGACAAGTTCCATCATCTACAATTAAATTGTAAGTAACATCACTATTAACCGCAACTGTAGGATTTGAAGTATCCTGAAGTACTGTTCCATTTGAACCTGTCCATGTAAAGCTGTAATTGGTAAGCGGGGCTTTACACATAATAAATCTTGTGTTCGGACGATTTTGCCCCTGAGTAGGTGTAGTTAATGCCGTACAACCCGATTGAGTAGCAAGGTCTCCATTATCCCAAAGCACTGAGTTTGTAAAAGTGGTGGGAGTATAGAAAACGTTATCGTATTGAGTATAGGCACTGTTATCAAAACAAATTTCAATTATCAGGTTAGAAAATCCATCCCAATTATATGGCAAATCAAGAGTATGCGTATTCCATCCTAACGAAGATGTATACGGCTGAGGATTTGATACAACAGAAAGTCCTGCTGTAACGAAACTGTTAGGTAGTGAGTTAAGTGAGGTGCAACCCATTTTAATAGTAAAGTTGTTGTAAGGTTGTGTACTGTTTTTAGCGGATACATTAAAGCCTATATCGGTAATTGTTCCTGCAGCTAAGCCAAGTGCTTGTAGTTCTCCGGCTGTATAGATGTATTGAACTCTTCCATCCATCCAAAATCCGATATATGGAGTTGAATTGGCAGATGCATTAGTTGTAGCAGTTCCTAAATCGCCCAAAGCAAACGTGCTATTTGGCAAACATGGATTGAGAGGATCTGATGTAGGTCCGCAGCTCAATGCGCTCACTGTTGCGTTGAGCGTAACATCATCTCCCGGGCATACATAATCTGCTGATGGATAAACAGAAACTTTCGGACCAACCCCTTGTATCACTACCTCAAAACTGTCTCTTATTACACATCCTGCCGATGAAACTGTAGTTACATGATATGTAGTAGTTGTATTCGGTCTTACATCTGTTGTTTGCGAGGTAGGGCTTATAATTCCCTGGCTCAAGGGAGTCCACAAATAAGTAAACGGACCTTGGTTAGAAGGAGTAGCAGTTACTGTAAGCGGAGTGCTTGAATTCAAACAAATAGTATCATCCGGTGTAGTAATAGTTGTGCTAAAAGGAGTTACGTTAAATACAGTAACGGTATCTCTGTTTTTACAACCGCCTGATAAATCACTTTGTATGTAATAAGTAGTATTTGTATCAGGGGCAAGAAAAACCAGTGAACTGTCAGGATTGGCACTCACCATCCCTGCAGTAGTTGACCAAGAAAAATGACTGCCGCCATAAACACTTACAGCCACAGGTCCACCACCGGGGCAGTAAAATCTATCGGGTCCTGCATCGGTTCCATCTAATACAGTAATATCATAAGTGAATAATTGTAGTCCCGTAATCGGACAAGCATTATCTTCAAACTGAACTGTAAAATATCTAAAGCCTGTATCAATTCCCGAAGGAGTCCAGTTAAAAGTTACAATAACCGAATCAGGTCCACCTACAGTTGTAGTAGTTAGTGTAGCTCCCGGAATAGAGGCTGCAATATTTGAGCTAACTGTTATCGCTTGTCCATCGGCATCATATCCACTGATTGTAAAACTTACTGTTTGCCCGGGGCAAACACCAATTGAGTTACAATCAGTAACCACAGCACCTGTAACATTAGATGAGTTTAAACAATTACTAATAGATGGTGCATTATTAGAACAATTGATAATTACAATTTGAATATCGCGCATGGTGGTTCCTATCAGAACTCCATTTCTATATTCACTCACAAACACATCCACTACATAAACACCTTGTTGTGTAGGAGTAAAAGTCATTTGACCGGTTAGCGAGTCAAATCCGAAACCCGTTGATGTAGGTAGCGGATTGGTAGCAGTATAGGGAGCGACAAACGCAATGGGGTTACCCAAATCATCTAAAGGAGGAACCAATTGATAAACTAAAGAATCTCCATCAACATCTATAGCACCATGCGAGTAATTCACGGGCTGGTTGGCGCAAAAATAAGGGACAGGAAGGGAAGTAAACACAGGCGCACTTTGACAAGCAACTATATTACTGTTTAGGGTAGCCTCCACAGAGTAGCCGACTCCGGTAGAGTTGATGATATTAGTAGAAGTATTACGGCAGCATTCTGCATAACTAAAAGTATATAGCCCGCAGTTTGGCTGAAGAGTAACTATTCCGGTATAAGTATAAACTTCTACCCCTTGATAAGCTCCTCCTTGACAGGTAGATAAGGCAGTAGGACATAACTGAGATACTTCAAGCCCTGACTGCAATGGATCTTGAGTACAGGTAACAGTTTGAGTGCCGCAAGATGAGGTAACATCTACCAATATGGACGTAGAAACCGAAATACCACTGCAATCGCGATAAATAGTTACCGATATTTCATATTGATTACCTCCAATACAACGGTACGAAATATCTGAGCCGGTAATGTGGCTGGCATTTGCTTTTTGAAAGGATAAAGCAGTAATAAATAATAAAGCAATGGTGAAGCGTGTAAAAAATTTACCCATAAGCCGAAGTTGTGTGTGTATGTATTAAAGAGGCGCAAATGTAAATAAATGTAAAAAAGAATTGAATATTTGATATATTTCTTTGTAGACCATGAATATTGATGCACCTCGATAAACCATCAATAATAGTTTCAGAATATAGCATTCGGTAAAGTTTATAGTTTTGCTTACTGTAAGTAAACAGGTAAAAGCTCATGACTAAAGTTTTTAAATCATTCTTGTTGGTTGTTGTTTTTGTATCGGCAACCGGAATATACTCATGCAGCAAATTATGTGATGAAGGATATGAAGGGAAGCGTTGCGATGTAGAAATGAGAGTGAAGTTTATAGGAGTATGGAATGGTGTCGATAACCCGGGAGGATTCACTTTCACAGACACTATCAGCAATGGAACGGGAATTATTGATGTATTGATTTTAAGAAGGTTTGGTGCCGATACATTTAATCGTTCCGTGAAAGCCACAGTCAATGGAACAACAATTAGTATTGCAAGACAAAAACCTGAAAGCAGCCGCACACTGGAAATTCAAGGCATAGGAACCATCAACAGCGATGGCAATATAATCAACTGGAATTATGATTTAATAGATACCACAGTTTCACCAATACTTATTACTTCTTATACTGGTGTTTGGACAAAGTAAAAAGTTGTTATAACTTTTACGAAATCTTCACTAAATCTTGGCTGTTACTTTTTAATTTATAGTTTTGTTGCGATAAAAATTATTAAACTTAAAATCAAACAACATGAAAAAAATTTTCAAAACATTTGTAGCTATCACAACAATAGCAGCCGTTTCATTTATTTCTTCTTGTACTAAAACTTGTGACCCGGGATATGAAGGGTCTGATTGCAAAACAGAAACCAGAGCAAAATTTGTTGGCCAATATCAAGGTCCAGAAACTTGTACTGTTGGAACCGACAACTATACTTTAACTGTTGCAAAATCTTCAACCGATGTTCTTAAAATAACTTTCACGAATGTTTACAATCAGGCATACACAGCCATTGCCACCGTTGATGGTTCTAGCTTTACTGTAGAGTCTCAAACTGTAGCAAGTGGTGTGACTGTTTCAGGAACAGGTACATTAAGCGGGACTACACTTACTTTCACTTACACAATAACAACTGCGGGTGCAGCTAGCAACACCTGTACATTTTCCGGAGTTAAACTATAATTCTTGCATTGCTTTTAAAAAAAAATCCCGACTTGTTAACAAGTCGGGATTTTTTTTATATCAAAAGCTTAACTACCTATTTAGGGCTAGTTCCCATTTTTGGCTTTCCGCTTCCTATCGTATTTCCTGAACCGCCTGTTTCACCCATTTTTGGTTTTCCATCACCTACAGTACCAGTGCTTCCGGTTTGTCCCATTTTAGGTTTTCCGTCTCCTACAGTTGGTTTCGGCTCAGTCTTAGTAACGACTTTAGTTTTCACTTTAGTCACCACCTTTTTACCTGTCCTTTTTGCTTCTGCTAAAAGCGCTACATACTGAACATTTGCCAAAGAATCTACCAATGCAGTACATTCTGCATTAACCTGCTCCTGTAATCCGTTTAATTGCTCATCAACTGCTGTTTGAATTTGAGTTGCCTGTGCTTCACTTTGTTTCTTTACTTCTTCTGCATTATTGCAACTGCCAAGCGCAATAGCTAATGCAAGTGTAGCAGGCGCTGAAAATTTTATGAATATTTTTTTCATTGTTTCTGTTTTTTGATGGTTAATTAATTAGATGCTGTTTCAGCGCTCGTTAATGCTTCTACTTTTGCATTCACCTGAGCTTCAAGATCGCTTTGGCAAGCTGCTCTAAGTTCTTCAATCTTTGCATCTTTTTGAGCATTAACTGTAGAATCCACCTGTGCGGTGATTTGTTCTTGTGTAAGCGGAGTAAATTTCTCCCCACAGCCTACAACTGCAAGTGCGGAAAATGCCGCCATTACAAGTACGGGTACTATTCCTTTTTTCATGATTAATTTTTGTTTTTGGTTATTTAATGCAGCGAAAGTAAGTTTTGTTACGGAATAAACGCAAAACATTTTTTTCACAAATTTATATAAGAAAATTCCTGCCATAAATAATATCGGTTGCTTAAAACTTACGTTATACTTTTGGTACGCAATTGGTGTAGTATGAAAAAACAGAAGTTATGAAAAGCCGCTTGAAATTTATTCTGGGATTTTTGATCTGGTCTGCATTATTACATGCACAAGAAGCAAATAACCAAAAAACATCAAATGCAGTAGCACATCTATTAACCGATACATTACAAAGGGGTTTGCCTGACGATTCAATTCCCACTATCTCCTTTCGCGATGTGAGCATTATTTATTTTAAAACAGACGAAGAGCGAATGCTGTATTACAAATACAAGAGCCGTATTCAGAAGGTGTTGCCGTATGTAAAAATTGCAAAAGAATTATATGCGGAAATATTAGACGAAAAAGAAAATTCGAAAAAGCGACAATACAGGCATTATCGCAAAGATGTAGAGAAAGAGATGCGCAATAAATTTGAAAAGGAATTGAAAGACTTAACCACCGGTCAAGGTGAAATGCTTTTTAAGCTTGTGAACCGCGAAACAAAAAACAACGCTTATACCATCATCAAAGAAATAAAAGGAAAGTTCACTGCCTGGTTTTATCAGGTAGTAGGTAAGCGTTGGGGATATGACTTAAAAGAAAATTACAACCCTGAAAAAGAGCACCTGATTGAAATGATTATAAAAGAAATGGGACCTGCTTATAACGTTCAGTCATAAAGTTCTTTTCTTATTGCTTGCTCAATTTCCATTTCATTTATCTGATTCATACAATTGAAATGCCCTTTGGGACATGCATCAAATCCTAATTTAGAACAAGGGCGACAACTCAAATTGCGAATTGCGAATTGCGAATTGCGAATT
>JBKJJB010000278.1:0-23021 GCA_046598235.1 Chitinophagales bacterium | reverse complement strand
GCAATCACATAACATTAAGTTGATAAAAGGGTATTTACACGGCACTCAAACTAATATGCCGGCCCATTGGGTAACCTAGTAAGAATATCCTTTGTTTTATCAGCGAGATAAAACATTTCGAGGGAAATCTTATGATTGAGTTTTCTGTATACTTTGCCTTCCTTTGAGGTACTTTCAAACAGTGTCGGGCTTTGATAAGGAAGATTTATGTTCCCTTTAGCAGCGGCAACACTGGATGGTTCCTCAGCAACACAAATATTTATAACCACTCCTTTTGATGTATCTACAGTACCCACTTCATCTTTAGAAGAAAGAAGGTTAAACGGATAATCGTTGTTCATAGCGATAACGTATTTACTTGGGGAACTATTTTTTTGATGAGAGCAATAAAACCCGGATTTCTTCAACACTTTAATCACTCCCGGATAAACATCAGTAATCGTATCGCCTGTAGAAAAGGCATACTTATCAAACACACCGTAATAATAAAACGAAGTTTGCGCCCATACTTGCAACATCAATGTTCGCCTTGAGTTGGTCTTACAGGTGAACAGGATATACTTCTTCTTTGCCAGTTCCTGCGCAATATTATCCAAGGTAATTTTTCTTTCCTCGGGTATGGTTTTGAATTCGCTGATAAGGATTTTACACGTCTTGTCTAATTCTGTATTGAAACGGATTTCCTGAGAGTAACCACATTTAAAAGCAAGTGTGTGTAATACAACTACCAGCAAGATTTTTTTCACAGATTATGCCACTCGTTTGAAATTGGCGATAGCAAAGAAAAAAGTTTATATGGTTTTGTCCGTACAAAAAAGTGCCGCTCCATTACAGAGCGACACTACCAACAACAACGACCCACACGTTGCCGTGGCTTCTTAGAATAAGATACTATTTTCTATCTCTAATAACTCATTTGTGCTCTTACATCGCTCTTTCCGGAAATCATAGAGTCTTCAAAAAATTCTACTTTCCCTGAATCTAAATGATGTTTAGCACCGATAATGGCTATTTCCCCTTTTTCAATCATTTGCTCTAATATGTAACTGCGGTCAACTATTGTTTTTACTGCTCGTCTAACATTTAGAGTGCTAACGTTCTCTACAAACTCACTGTTACTCGAATCTCGTTTATCAGGTGCAGTAGTTTTTGTTTCCTGATAAACTGAGGGTTGAATTTTAGACAACAGTTCAGTTAGGTTGCCAAGTTCTACCTGATCGCAGGCACCTTTTATGGCACCGCATTTTGTATGACCTAATACCACAATCAGTTTCGATCCCGCAACTTTACAGGCAAATTCAATACTGCCAATTATATCTGTGTTTACCACATTGCCGGCTATACGAATAGAGAAAACATCCCCCAAGCCCTGATCGAAAATTAACTCCGCAGATGTACGGCTGTCGATACAACTAAGTATAACTGCAAATGGCCATTGCCCATCACGAGTTTCGTTTGCCTGTTCAAGAAGGTTGCGGTTTGCCTGCAAATTTTTTACAAACCTTTGATTACCTTCTTTAAGAAATTCTAATGCTTTTGCAGGAGTTACGGATGCTTGTGTTTCTGATGTATGTGCTTTCATAATTTATATGTTTAATTTTTTTAGTTAGAAGATACATGTGTTACTGTTTCAATCTTGTATTCTTTTTTAAATCCTTTAAGAGTAACTTCAATATTCTTGTCCTTAGAACCTATTCTTAAAAAATCCTCGATTAGCTGGATTACATCATAATCAATGTATACCGTATTAGAAGCATTGATGATGACTTTACTGTTTTCAGGTAAGTGAATGAGTGTCTGTTTGATAGCGGCTTTATTCAGAAACGATACTTCTTGTGCTAAATCAATTTGAATGGTTTCCCCTTCCTGGTGGTGTTCCTTTTTAAAGAAGTAGGCAACTTTTATATTTCCTCTTAAAATAAAGAAGATACTTACTAATAATCCTACACCTACCCCTTTCAGTAAGTCGGTAAAAACTACCGCTACTACTGTTGCAATAAATGGTATAAACTGAAACTTTCCATTCTGCCACATGTGCTTAAAAACAGAAGGGCTGGCTAACTTGTAGCCAATAAGAATTAAGATAGCCGCCAAACATGCTAAAGGAATTTTGTTTAGCAATGAAGGGAAAATAAGCACCGCTATTAAAAGGAAGGTGCCATGTGCAATTGTGGCAATTTTGGTTCTGCCTCCTGAGTTTATGTTGGCGGATGTACGCACAATTACAGAAGTTACGGGTATTCCTCCTATTAAACCGTTTAGCATGTTTCCCACTCCCTGTGCTTTTAGTTCAGTGTTGGTATTAGTAAACCGTTTAAGAGTATCCATTTTATCGGCTGCTTCTATACAAAGCAAAGTTTCGATGCTTGCTACTGCGGCTATAGTAGCCCCCATTATCCATACATCAGGATTGGTAATAGAAGAAAAATTGGGGGTGGCAAACTGACCTATGAAACTATTAAATGAATCCGGTATGGGCAGCCGAACCAAATGCTCTTGACCAATTGCGAAGGATGAACCCGTGGCTTTAAATATTTCGTTGATAACTACTCCGGCAACAACTGCTACCAAAGCACCCGGTATTGCTTTTAGGTTTTTTAAAAAACTAACCTTATTCCATGCAATTAAAATGGCTAAAGAAACCAGAGTAATAATGATAGCACCGAGATGCGCATAGTTAATTGCATCAATAAATGCGGAGAAGGTATTGTGTCCGGTTCCTCTTTCTATAAAGAAAAAATCTCCTTCGTTATCGACATCATATCCTATGGCATGAGGTAATTGCTTCAGAATGATAATCACTCCTATGGCAGTTAGCATTCCTTCAATAACATTCGAAGGCAAGTAATTTGAAATGGTTCCTGCTTTTGCAAAACCTAAAGCAATTTGTATAGTTCCCGCAATAACAACCGCCATCAAAAATGTTTCGTATGAACCTAAACTTGCAATAGCGGCAAACACAATAGCTGTAAGCCCGGCTGCCGGACCTGCCACACTTAACTGCGAATTACTTAAAGCGCCCACTACTATACCACCTATTACACCTGATATAATACCTGCAAATAAGGGCGCCCCGCTGGCTAAGGCAATGCCCAAGCAAAGCGGTAATGCAACTAAAAAAACTACAAGCCCGGATAAGATGTCTGTCTTAAAATACTGTGAATACAATTTCATTGGATGATGGGTTATGGGTTTAGATAAATACGAAATGTTGGAGAATTACAATTTGGCTGCACTATGCCTTACTTAAAATAGTATATTCTTAAAATGCAGTGAATTACACAGTATCGCAATACTCTTATTGTATAAAAAATTACGGATACAAATTACTAACCCTTAGAGTCGGGAGGAGGAGACGGATGTTCTATAACAAATTGATGAGTAACTCTGCTTTTAGCGCTACCGAAATAAATACGTTTGTCTGTAAAAGAAACAGGTGTAAAAGATGAAGAAATTTTTTGTCGAATATCTTTTGAGTAATCTGAATCTTCCTTGCTTTCTTTTTCCTTTTTCGTTTCTTCTTCAGTCATGTTAAGCATTCCTACAAAGGCAGAATAATCTTTTGAGTAGGCAGATAGTAACTGTGTAGCACCCATACAATGCAACACTATGATGAAAGAAACAAAACTTTTGAATATCTTTTTGAGCATATAAATATTTTGCGAATATAAATTCATGAACGAGCTAAGTGTTATAAGTAGAACAAAAAAATGTTAACTATAGAAGATTATACGATAAATATAATTCACGCATATAGATAACTTTGCATTCACAATGAGTAGATTTTCAATACAAACTCTTTCTATTTTAATATCGCTTTTATTGGCAATGGTTATAAGCAGCATTGACCTTTTTTTCGATGCCTCGTGGAAGCATTTCCTTATTATTTTTTTTAGTGTTTTTATCTCTTCTTCTGTGTTGCTCTATTATGTGGTAGATGTTTATTTGCGCAACCGTATACGGTTAGTTTATAAAGTTATTCATCAATATAAGTTGAGCAAAAGCCTAAAAGAATCTATAGGAGATAAGTTGGGTGATGACCCTTTGAAAGAAATGGAAACTCAAGTAGAAAACTGGGTGACTGATAAAAGTAGAGAGATTGAAGACCTTCAAAAGATGGAGAAATTTAGAAAAGAATTTCTCGGCAATCTTTCGCATGAACTGAAAACACCTTTATTCAATATACAAGGATACATACATACCTTACTTGATGGAGCGATAGAAGATGAGAAGGTTTCAAGACAATTTTTAGAACGCACTTCAAAAAGTGTTGAGCGCCTCAGCAATCTTGTTGATGATTTAGATGAGATTTCAAGGTTGGAGCGAGGCGAAGCATCATTAGCTAAAGACACTTTCGACATTAATCAGTTAGTAAGAGATGTGTTCGAATTGATGGAATTAAAAGCTAAAGGTAATAATGTGTCCCTTCGAATAGAGAAGAAATCAGATAAGCCGTTTTATGTAAATGCAGATAAGGAGAAAATAAGACAAGTCATTACAAATTTGGTTCACAACTCAATTAAATACGGAAAAAACGGTGGCGAAACAACAGCATGTTTTTACTACATGGATGAAAACATACTGGTTGAAATTACCGATAATGGAATTGGAATTTCCGAAGAGCATCTTCCACGCCTATTCGAAAGATTTTATCGTATTGATAAACATCGTTCACGTGAGGAGGGTGGTACAGGTTTGGGTCTTGCAATCGTGAAACATATTCTTGAAGCGCATCATCAAACTATTAATGTGCGCAGTTCCATCGGTGTGGGAACTACTTTTGCTTTTACCTTGGAGAAAGCAAAGGATTAGTGGACTCAACTTCTCAATTCAAAATTCAAAATTATATTTGCGCCTCTCAAAGCCCGGATGGCGAAATTGGTAGACGCACTACTTTGAGGTGGTAGCGCCCGAAAGGGTGTGGGAGTTCGAATCTCCCTTCGGGCACATTTTTTTTCAAAAGGTATTTATTGAGGATAATACATCTTCTCTCTCCTCACAAAATTTAGTCTAACCTCATTCTTTCCAGTTGTTCAACACTAAATTCAGCACCACTTCCAGTTAATGCTGTAAGGCTTGTTAATGTTCGGATACAACTTGAAAATTCATTGAGGTAAAATTCATTTCCCCCTTATTTTAGAACCTGTAGGAAACAGTTTGCATAAGTTGTTTCTCTATTTCTGAGTTGCGAATAGCAAGCTAGAATAGCAGTTATACAAGTTGTAGATTGTTGAATAAAACTTCAATGTTTTAAAACTCGCCTTGCTACTTGTAACAAAACAGTAGCGAAAAGAATCTATAACATGTTGGAGACGTAAACACTGACCAAAAACCTCTCTATGAGAAATTTTTTATCGGTGTTACTTTTAATGATTTGCTCAAACGTATTTGGAGCGGTACATGCGGATTTCAGTGCCGATAAATTTTCGGGCTGTCCTCCCCTACTGGTTAATTTTACAAATACCTCACTTCCTGCTACCGCTGCATGGTCATGGAATTTTGGCAACGGCAATACCTCTGCATTAACTAATCCATCGGCTGTTTTTAATAATCCCGGAGTATATCATGTAAAATTGAAAGTAACCAATGGCACTGAAGTTGATTCAGTTACTAAAACCGTTACAGTTTTCCGCTTGCCTCAGGTAGACTTTCATTCGGTTAAGACCACCATTTGTCAAAATGATACGCTTAGTTTTATTAATGATGTTATCCCGGGAGATGGAGCTATTACTAATTACGGATGGGGGTTTGGTGACGGAACTGCCAGCAACTCAATAAACGCTTTACATAGCTACAGTCAAACAGGTTCTTACAATATCACTTTAGTTGTTCAGGATGCAAACGGTTGCAGTGCTAACACCAGTAAAACTTCTTACATACAAGTTTTATCGGCTCCAATAGCTGAGTTTACTGCATCGCCTGCTGCGAGTTGCGAAGTTTCTCAACTGGTTACTTTCACTAATCAATCTATTGGTACAGGATTAACCTATTCCTGGCAGTTACATGACACTGTTAGCTCTACGGCTGTTAACCCTTCTCATACATATGTGCAGGAAAAGAAAAATGTTACTCTCACTGCAACCAATCCAAACGGCTGTAAAGGTACGGTAGTTCACCAGATAAGTGCCGGAAAAGTAATTGCCGATTTTACTTCTAAAATAAAAGGATGTACCGGTGAGCAAATACAATTTACAAATTTGTCAAATGTAGCCGGCAGCAGTAGCTGGAATTTTGGAGATGGCACTGTTAGCACACAGGCAAGTCCTATAAAAGTATACAATACACCAGGTATCTATACCGTATCTTTAACTCAAACAGACGGTAATTGCTCAGATTACATTCAAAAAATATCTCACATAGTTATCACACAGGGGTTTAATGTAACTTTTAACCAGCAGAACATGCCATACAGTTGCTATGATGCAACTGCTGTTGTAAACTTTACCAATACCACCCCTGAGGGAGTATCATTCTATTGGGACTTTGGTGATGGAGTTCGTACTACCGAGGAAAATCCAACTCACGCGTATGTTGGGCATGCCAATTACTTAGGTTATGTAATAGTTACAGACTCGAATGGTTGCTCAGTAAAAGCAATTCTACAGAGGTCTGTAAGTACAAGAATGCCTGAACCATTCTTCAGAGCAGATACGATGAGTTGTCCGGGTGGTGCGGTGTATTTCCACAACAGTTCAATAGCAGGTGCTGCCTACAAGTGGTATTTTGGTGATGGCGACTCTTCAAATTTGGCAAACCCCACTCATTTTTATCAAAACGTTGGAGACTACACAGTTACCCTTATAGCAATTAACAGAAATGGTTGCGACAGCAGCCTTACAAAAACAGCTTATATAAAGGTACGGGAAGTAGTTACCGACTTTTCAGTTAATCAGACTTTCTCTCCGTGTCCTCCATTTGTTACAATATTCTCCAGTTCTGCCAGCAGAGGCGACTTGACTTATTTGTGGGATTTTGGAGATGGCACTACCGATACGGCAGCAAACCCCACTCATATTTACTTTCATCCGGGAATATTTACAGTAAAGATGATTACTACAACTCCAAACGGGTGTGTAGATACAGTGATCTACCCGAATCTTATAGAAGTACAAGGACCAACCGGAACCTTCTCAGCAACTCCTTCTTCAGGCTGTGTTCCCTTAACAACAACTTTCGAAACAACTATATCTGCCAATACAACTAAACTTTGGTGCGACTTAGGCGATGGAACTTTAGTTTCAGACTCGCTTACTTTTATCCATACATATACCACTGTAAACACTTTTAATCCTAAATTTATTTTGATTGACAATGTTGGGTGTGCAGTGCCCTATGATTTGCCTCCTATTGTAACGCATGAGTTACCTGTAATACAGTTGCAAGATACATTTGTTTGTCAGGGTGCTAGTGTTCCTGTTTCCTTGGGAAGTGATAGATATCAATGGTCGCCTGCCGATTTCTTAAGTTGCGATACATGTGGCAGTGTAAACATCGTTCCTCAAACAACAACG
Organism: Chitinophagales bacterium; assembly: GCA_046598235.1. GTDB lineage: Bacteria > Bacteroidota > Bacteroidia > Chitinophagales > LD1 > Bog-950. Next base: position 15,510 of record JBKJJB010000278.1, on the reverse strand, counting down.
TATTATACCATTACTGCTACTAATCAGTTCGGATGCGAAACAACAGGGAACATGATGGTTTCGTCTGATTCTCTCCCTGTTTTGAATCCGATAAGCGAAGTAAAACTTTGCCTTAACTCTTCTGTCACACTAAATGCAGGAAACGCATATAGTATTTCATGGTCACCAGCTCAATATCTAAACGATTCAACTGCAATTAGTCCTGTTTGCACTCCGCTTACTTCATTAGTATATGAGGTAACTGCAGCTAACAGTTTAGGATGCAAGGTAAATACACAGGTAGCTGTAAATGTATTAGAGAGGATAGAACTAAACGACTTAGCTGATATGACTGTTTGTGCGCAAACTCCTTTTCAACTAAATACTGTTTTAGGAGCAGCGCCCGATGCCGATATAGAATACACCTGGACACCAAGCAGTTTTGGTTTAGCAACGGATAATCCTAACCCTACTATTACCGGATTAAACAGAGCTACAACTTTTCAGGTAATTGCCTCTAGCGGTACATGTATCCCCGATACAGCATCCATTACAGTTTATGTAAATGCACTGCCCGATATGGAAGTATCGGAAGGAGTTACTACTACGCCTTTGGCTGAAATACCTTTATATGCTTCATCGCATCAAGAGTTGAATTATGTATGGACTTCGAACGATTCACTTAGCTGTCGAGAATGCCGAAGAACGAATGTATATCCTTCGCAATCGCAGTTGGTATATGTAACAGGAACCGATGCCAACGGATGTAAAGTGACCGATTCGGTAAAGATTGCCGTAATGAAGTGTGACCCTAACTCTATCTTCTTACCCAACATCTTTACACCAAATAATGACGGGCTGAACGATAAATTTATGATTCGTTCAAAAATACTTAGCAACCTCTCTTACTTCAGAATATTTGACCAATGGGGCGGGCTGATATTTGAAACAAAGAATATAAACGAAGGATGGGATGGAACTATAAAAGGGCAGGCTGCGCCTATAGCTGTGTATGTGTGCACATTGGGCGGACAGTGCGAAAATGGTTCGGATGTAACAAAAAGCTCGAATGTTACGTTAACAAGATAGATAGAAACAAATTCAGGAATATCAATTACAAATCATAAAATCTAAAACCAAATAAAATGACACTACAAGAAAGACTCAGAAAAATCCGCGAATACAGAGGATTTAAGCAAGCAGCTGCCGCGCAGGAAATGAATATTACCCAGCAGGCATACAGCTGTCTTGAAACCAAAGGCGGTAATCTGAAGATGGAAACTATGCAGCGTTTTTGCGAGGTCATGAAAATTGAATTGAGCTTTCTGCTTGCTTTCGATATAAACGTGAATGACGAGAACATGAAGATGTTTGACTCGCTTAACCTGTCGGGTGTGGTAAACGAATATAAGAAGCTTACAAACCGTATTTCAGTGTATGAAGAACTTCTACGCACCGAAACAGGTATTAAGAGAAATGACCCGCTAACACCCGGTTTCAATACTCCCGTTTCCTAAACAACTAAAGAGATGATAAAACATTTACACAAAGCGGTTTCACTAATCGCCCTGTTACTACTTTGTCTATCCTCCACCTATGCGCAGGATATTCACTTTTCGCAATACAACGCTTCGCCTTTGTTGCTCAACCCCGCTTTATCGGGAATGAACGCTGGCGACTATCGCGCCTACGCTAATTTCAGAACACAGTGGATGACAGTGGCTTCGGGTAACACCTACCGCACCTTTGCCGGTGGTGCCGATATGAGCATTGGAAAAATTACCAAGCGCAACAGTTTTGCGGGTATTGGTATTTCTTTTTTCAGCGACCAGGCAGGTGAGGTAAATCTTAACTCTAACCATGTAGATGTTTCCTTTGCTTACCATTTTATGCTTAACCATAAAGCCACTCAGCAGCTATCTGCCGGTTTACAGGGTGGTTTTAATCACCGCAGTATTAATCCTTCCAAAGCAATTTTCGACTCGCAATACGACCCTCTTACAGGCACTATTGACCAAAATGGTACGCGCGAAACTTTCGGAAGAACTAAAGTAATGTTTGCCGATGTAGCACTTGGTTTGCTGTATAGTGCTTATACACGCAAGGATGCTAACTTCTACCTGGGGTTTGCTATGAACCACTTAAATCAACCCAAAGTTTCTTTTAATGTAAACGAAACCGATGGCAGCTATGAAAAACTTCCCATGAAGATAACATTGCACGGGGGAGCCGCCATTCCGGTAAATAGCCGTGTAGCGATTATGCCCAACTTTATGTTCCTGAGCCAGGGTAAATCGTGGGAGTTGAACATGGGCTGTCATGTAAGAACCGTATTAGGAAATGTAAAGTTGAGCAAAACAGCCATTTATTTTGGCGCACAATACCGCGGTTTGTATGATGCAGTGATTGTAAGCGGTCGCCTTGATGTAAAAGGTGTTAGCTGCGGTTTAAGCTATGATATAAATATTTCGAAACTTATTCCATCGTCAAAAACAGTAGGTGCTCCTGAAATATCGCTGATGTATCAGGGTGCTTTTCGCAAAAAGCCGCATCCGGGGCGTTGTCCTGCAATGTTCTGATGAACAAAAATTTTAGGGTTAATCACTAAGCCACCTTTTTCGGGTGGCTCAGTGATTAGAACTACTTCCTAATTCACATTTGTAACTTGATAAGAAAAGAGTGCTGATTTCTAATATCTGTAATTCTCGCCTTTGTAAGGTCCTGTTTTCTTCACACCTATGTAAGAAGCTTGCTTATCGTTTAGTTCATCTAATTCAACTCCAATTTTCTCTAAGTGAAGTTTAGCAACCAGTTCATCCAGATGCTTAGGCAAAGTATAAACTCTGTTTTCGTATCTTTCGGCATGTTGCCAAAGCTCTAACTGCGCCAGTGTTTGATTGGTGAATGAATTACTCATTACAAACGATGGGTGACCTGTTGCGCAACCAAGGTTTACTAATCTTCCTTCCGCCAAAACAATAATGTCTTTTTCGTCAATGGTATATTTATCAACCTGCGGTTTGATAACATCTTTTGTTTTACCATAGTTGTTATTCAACCAGGCAATATCAATTTCAGTATCAAAGTGACCGATGTTGCAAAGCACCGCATTGTGTTTCATGGCGCGGAAATGCTTTTCAGTAATAATATCGCAGTTGCCGGTAGCAGTAACAACAATATCGGCTTCTTTAATAGCGGTATCCATTTTCTTTACTTCGTAACCTTCCATAGCTGCCTGCAAAGCGCAGATAGGGTCAATTTCTGTTACAATTACACGAACACCTGCATTACTTAGAGAGTCGGCAGAACCTTTACCTACATCACCAAATCCTGCCACTACAGCCACTTTACCCGCCATCATCAAATCAGTGGCTCTGCGTATAGCATCTACCAAACTTTCGCGGCAGCCGTATTTGTTATCAAACTTTGATTTAGTAACTGAATCATTAATGTTGATAGCAGGAAGTGTAAGTGTTCCGTTTCTTTCGCGGTCATACAAACGAAGAACACCGGTGGTGGTTTCTTCCGAAATTCCACGGATACCCTGAACTAATTCAGGATATTTATCAAACACCATATTAGTAAGGTCACCACCGTCATCCAAAATCATATTCAAAGCTTTACCGCCTTCAAAAGCAAACAATGTTTGCTCAATGCACCAATCAAATTCTTCGTTAGTCATTTCTTTCCAAGCAAATACAGGAAAACCGGCAGCGGCAATAGCAGCAGCAGCGTGATCCTGCGTGGAGAAGATATTACATGAACTCCAAGTAACTTCTGCACCCAGTTCAGCAAGTGTTTCAATTAAAACCGCTGTTTGAATGGTCATGTGCAGACAGCCTGCAATGCGAGCACCTTTCAATGGCTTAGTAGCGCCATATTGAGCACGCAGTGACATAAGTCCTGGCATTTCGGCTTCCGCCAATTTAATTTCTTTACGACCCCATTCAGCAAGGGTCATATCTTTTACTTTGTATTTCACTTTTGTTTCGGTTGTTGTTGACATAGTTATATTTTTTTGCGGTGGCAAATATAACAAACCAAGGCGTAATTTGTTTACGGTATATAGTGCTTAAATCAAAATCATTTCCTGACGGTCGATTTCACAGATTAAAGACAAAGATTACACAGATAAATCAGTGAAATCAATCTGCATTATCTGTGTAATCGTAACGAAGTTGTTCTTTATTCCCTTGTACGCCTAATCCTGGTTGTTTAGTCAACAAACTTATAACCTACACCACGAATGGAGAAGAAATGTTTGGGATCTGTAGGGATTTTTTCGAAGTAGATACGAAAGTTGCGAATGAAGTTATCAATGGTGCGGGTAGACGGAAAAACATCATAGCCCCATACAAATTGCAATATTTGCGTACGGGAAACCACCGAATCTTTTCTGTCAAACAAAAGTTTAAGTAGCGCAATTTCCTTTTTGGTCAGTTCAAATTCTTTACCACTAACTCCTATTGCTTTGTAGGTTACGAAGTTTACTACGTTACCCCCAAATTTGAATTCCCTTAGAGCTACCGCTTCCTTCTTTCCCGATGCACCACGCTTTACTAATACCTTAACTCTGAGTAATAGCTCCTCAAGATTAAAGGGCTTAGTAAGGTAATCATCTCCTCCTAATTTAAAGCCCTGTACTTTATCTTCATTTGCATCTTTTGCAGTAAGAAAGAGAACCGGAGTTTCTGTATCCGTTAATCTTAATTTACGGCATATCTCAAAACCATCTACTTCGGGCAGCATAACATCAAGAATGATTAAATTAAATCGCTGTGATTCTATTTTTTTTAATGCCTTTTTGCCGGTATCTGCTATCTCCACCTCATAACCTTCCAGCTCAAGGTTTAGCTTAATGGCATCAAGAAGATTCTCTTCATCTTCAACAAGAAGTATTCGCAGTGGCATGGTAGAGTTTTGTCTAATTATTTTTCGCGATAAGATTACAAAGTAATTTCAAGAGAATTGTCACAGAATTGTAAAATTATTGATTGAGCGAATTATTCTGCGCGCGTGGGATAGTTAATTTAAAAACAGAGCCCCCAGCCGGATTATCTTCTACTGTAATTTCTCCTTTGTAAATTTCCACTACCCGCTTTACAATGTATAACCCTAAACCCGTTCCTTTTGTTCTTCTTGTGTCTTCGTTTCCTATTCGATAAAACTTATCAAATATTCTTCCTTTCTCTTCACCAGAAATTCCAATTCCCCTATCCTCAATACGCAGTAAAATATTTTCATCCTGCTCTTTCAGTATAACTTTAATAGCGGTTTCAGCTTCAGAATACTTTATTGCGTTCTCTATTAAATTGCTGACGACCGAACTAAACCCTAATACATCCATGTTCAGATAAATATCGGGTTGCACATCTGTTTCTATAGTAATAGCTTTTTTGTTTTGCGAAAACCGCTCAACAATTGAATCTACAATCTCCGAAACATTAACGTCCTCATCAGCAAAGCCGGGTTTATCTCTTTCAATTCTTGCAGCAAACAAAATATTATCAACCAGCGATTCGAGACGATCTAAATCAACTAATGAATTAGTGATAAGTTTCTCTGATTTCTCCGGCTCCAGTTTTCGTTTTCCCAAAGTTTGAAGCGATAATTTAATAGTTGAAAGAGGAGATTTTAATTCATGTGTTACAGATAGCAAAAAATTTCTTTGCCGATCTGCCAACTTCATTTCATTCATAAAAACCTTTTGAACTCTGTATAAGCCAAGCAAGAGCAACGAGATAAACACTGTTCCTTCGGTGATAATCATAAATCGTTGCCGAGTATACTTAGAATGGATGCTTTTAAATTCGTCAGTTAACGAATAATCTGCCTTTGTGTCTATCTGATGAAAGCGGATGGCGTTTAATTCTACTTTTTCTTTGTAAGCAGTTTCATTTTTCTCATACAACAGATACGCCCACCAAAGCGAAAATATGAGAATGTATGCAAATACAACGTAGAAGGTCTTAAATGGATTAGGGGAAAATATTTTAGAGAACATAAGGTGAAAATAGAAAGAGTTTTTTGCTCCAACCACTCATTTCATTTATCGAAAAAATTTTTACATTCATTTTATGGCAAAGAAAGGGAAGAGGAAAAAGAAAACTTCCGAAGAACTAAGTACAGAGAATGAACTGATGAAGCTAAAGATGATGGCTGAGTTTGGTGGTGATTTTATAGGAGCTGACGATATTCCACCTGATATTGAAAATCAGTTTCTCAAACAGATTATCAGTTTTCACAAACTTCATGACAATTCTAAAATGACTACGGTTTACCAATTTATAGGTGAGCCGGAGTATAACCATGTACATGATTTAAGTGAAAAACAAGTAGCCAAGGAATTGAAATTGCTGATAAAGATGATGGAGAAAAACGGAGTATCGCTCAGTGTATTGGCACAAACGGACCAACGCGAAATTTTCCGTTTCATCACCGAAGAATTATTCAAACAGGAAATAGAAGACATAAGAGTGAAAGGATGGATACACCAGTTTGTGTACGAGGATTTCTATCCGAACCCTGATTATGATGTGCGCCATGTTACATCTTTTTGTGTTGAGTCTATTTTCAATAAAACCAAATATGTTCCTGCCGAGTATTTTAGCGAGGAAATGAAAGACGCTATAGGTCTTTCAATGGAATTGGATGATTTAGTCGAAAAAATAAAAAACTTTCAGGAAGAATATCATCAACTAAAGTTGAGCAAATGTGATTTAACCACGGTGCAGATTAATAATGAAGCGGGAACAGCCCATGTGATTGCGGATGTTTCTTATAAAACACAAGATGCCAAAGGACAGCGATTCAAAACTAAGGATGCTACTCTGGAATTTAATCTGGAAAGAAGTAAATACGCTGATAACTGGTGGGAGATAAAACAACTCATTGCTGACCTTTTCTAAGTTACCTGCTACTCACATTCTGCTGAAAATATATTTTAATAATTATTATAGGTAATTATATATTGCTGCATAAAACCCATTCATCACCAAAACAAATTTTTATGGAAATCACCTCAACTAAAATCAAATTTTATGGAGACGGAGCAAAGTATTTCGGAATTCTTATTGTAAACCTGTTGCTTACCATTGTCACCTTTGGACTATACTATCCCTGGGCGCGAGCAAAAAATCTTCAATACCTGTATGGCGAAACAGAATTTGCCGGTAGCCGCTTCGCGTTCCACGGTACCGGAAGGGAAATGTTCAAAGGATTTATTAAAGCAATGCTCATTGTCGGAGTTCTTATGGCAATTTACTACGCATCTATTTTATCCAAAAATCAAGGTATGCTCATAATCGGCATTATCATAACATACCTTGGGTTTCTTACACTTATACCTATTGCTATACATGGAGGGCTGCGATACAGAATGAGCCGCACTTCATGGAGAGGAATTCACTTTGGTTACAGAGGTAATTTGCGCGAATTGTTTGGGATTTGTTTTAAAGGAATGCTGCTTACCATTTTTACCTTAGGCATATACGGCAGTTGGTTTCAATGCAACCTGCGTAGCTATTTAGAAAGTAATATCCGTTTGGGAAATGTGAAGTTTAGTTTTGAAGGAGAAGGAGCCGAGTTATTCTGGATAAACTTTAAAGGTATTCTCCTTACCATCTTTACCTTAGGTATTTATTCCTTTTGGTTTGCCCGTAACCTCAATCATTTTTCTGTTAACCATTCTAAACTGGAACAGGATGGAAACCAATTTAGTTTTCAATCGAATCTTACACCCGGAGATATTTTTATAACAGGCATTATTAATTATTTTTTGGTTGTGTTTACGCTCGGGCTTGGAACACCGTGGGCTATTCTGCGCCAAATGCGCATGGTGATTGATAATGTTGAACTCTTAGGAGCTTTTAATCCCGATACCGTTGTGCAAACTGAAGAAGCATACACCGATGCTACGGGAGATGATATGCTTGATATGCTTGATGTTGGTTTAGATTTTTAAAAACATATCTGTTTTTCTGCTTGTGTAATTTGCTCGACAGAGTTAATTGCTACTTTTATCGCATGACATTTGATGGGAAATATTTTGACGGCAAAAGTTCTGCCGGTTATCATGCAAAAGTTACCATCCGTAATTTTTCTATTTACATTACGTTCTCCGATGTTATTACATCATCTACCATTGAGTGGATGCCCGAAAAAATTCACCCAAATGATTTTGCAGAGAATGATAAAGTAGTTTTGAAATACGGTGACTTCCCTTTTCAATATCTGGAAGTAAACGACAATCATTTTGCAAAAGAACTGAAGGAATCTTTTCCCAATGCCAAATTCCACAAAACTGCTTTCAACTTTATTTTCAGCACAGGCTTTATTGGTTTAGCTGTTCTTGCAGTTGTGTTCGTAGGCTTACTGGCTGCTTCTTACTTTTATATTTTGCCTGCCGCTGCCGAGCGCATAGCGGTTACCATTCCTATTGAATGGGAAAAACAATTAGGTGATGCCGCCTACAATAAAATGGTAGTCACCGAAAACATTGACAAAGTGAACAGTCAGCGTATGACTAAATTTTTCAAACAGTTGCATTACAAAACTGATTACCCGGTTGAAATAACGGTAGTAAATGAAAATGTGGTAAATGCCTATGCACTGCCGGGCGGAAGTATTGTAGTATATGAAGGCATCCTTAGAAATATGGATAACTACAAAGAGTTGACTGCTCTCCTATCGCACGAGTTTTCGCATGTAGAACTGAAACACTCTACCAAAAATATTTTCCGCAGTCTTTCGAGTTATTTTTTGCTCTCGCTTTTATTTGGCGATGCCAGCGGAGTAACTGCTGTAGTTATTCAAAATGCCGACCAGTTGAAGCAGCTTGGCTACTCGCGTTCGCTCGAGCAAGAAGCTGATGAAAACGGATTGAAGCTGATGAAACAAAGACAAGTTGACCCCGAAGGAATGACAGGTTTGTTTAAGGCATTAAAAAAAGAAGAAGGTGATGCGGGAAGCATTCCTCAGTTTTTGAGTACACATCCGCTTACCACTGAGCGAATTTCTTATGTAAATAAAGACATTGCTAAACACAACTACACCGTTATCGAAGATGCACAACTCGATTCACTTTGGGTGGAGATAAAGAATAATCTTTCGGATTAGAACTAATTATCCGTAACGGTTAAGTTCACACTGTTCGAAACTCCATCCTGCTTAATCACAGTAAAAGTATATCGCTCAGTATTGCTGGAATCACCTGCAGTGTATGAATAAAACTGGGTGAAACCTTGTGTAACAAAATATGCTTGCTGTATAGTGCTATCGGCTCCGCTATTAATGCTGCGCGAAATTTTGCAAGAAGTGAGCAACCCTTCTGTTCCCGATTTTTGTGCCTTAATACCAATAGTAAAAACGGTGCCCTGCTCCAATGTGGTATCTTTAGAAACAAGACTGCTTGCCACTACAAACTCAATAGCTGGCTGCGCACTGTTTTCTTCTCCGCAGGAAGAAAAGCTAAATAGCAAAATGAGGATAACTACTGAAAAAGAAAGAGAAAGAAATATTTTTTTCATGTTGCGGAGATAACGGGCGCAAACATAAATTATTTTGAATAGTGGAGTTTTGCGAAGGCTTCTGTAAAAAATATGCCTATATAAGTCGTTGCAATCTAAAATCCGCCCATCTGTCAACCCTCAGATATTCGTCTATATTTGCGCGCCAAATTTTAAAATAAGGAATGAAGAATAAGGAAACTATTATCGGTTGGGTGCTTATTGTGTTGCTGATGCTCGGCTTTGTATTTTATCAGCAGAAAAAAACTGCCGAAGAGTTGCAGGCAAAGAAAGCCCTAAAGCAAACCGAACAAAAGCAAAAAACGGATAACCCACCAGCTACTCCGGCAGTTTCCTCAGCAGATACCAACAGTACAACCATTACAACAACTGAACAGGTATCTGTTCCCGCTGATTCTGCGGCACGCGAATCGCAATTTGGTGCGTTTGCCAATGCCATAAGTGGAGAAGAAAAACTTTTTGTCATTGAAAACGATGTGCAGAAGATAACCTTAAGCACTAAAGGCGGACAGATAAAGAGTATTGAACTAAAGAAATATAAAACCTGGGATAAGAAACCTCTCATTCTGTTTACCGATAAAACCAACTCACTTAGTTATCAGTTCTTTATTGAGAATTCGCGCTCGGTTGATACCAAAGATTTCTATTTCGAACCCGTTGGCGAATCTTTTAAGGTAAGTGGCGATTCATCTAAATCATTTGCGCTGCGTTTATCTGCCGGTGATGGAAAATACTTTGAAGAGAAATTTACTTTAAAAGGAAATTCTTACTTGCTTGGCTACGATGTAAACTTGGTGGGATTGAATACCGTTATTCCAAGCAACAATACGTTTATCAGTGCCAACTGGCAAAACAGCCTTTCGAGTCTTGAGCACAATATTCAGTTAGAGAGAAGATACAGCGCGTTATACTATAAGTATAACAAAAGCGATGTAGGGCATTTACATGAAGATAACGAAGATGATGAACTTGTTTTTGATGCGCCCATCGAATGGATTTCATTCAAGCAACAGTTCTTTAACACTACGCTGTTCAGCAAAGGCGAATTTCAACGCGGCAAACTGAAAACACATTTCAAGACGGATGATAATGCATTTGTAAAAAAATATACTGCCAACTATACGCTGCCTTATGTTTCTTCCGAAAAGCAGAGTTATACTTTTCAGCTTTTTGTAGGTCCTAATCACTTTAATACACTTGCCGCTTTAGATAAAGATGTAGAGTCAGTTATCAAATTAGGTCCCGATTTCTGGATGTTCTCCTGGATAGGTTATATCACCCGCTTTATTATTTGGGTATTCAGTTGGTTCAATAGCGCTAATCTCAATTACGGTATCATCATTTTTCTGATGACACTTATTTTAAAGCTTGCGCTTCATCCGCTTACCGCGAAATCTATTGAGAGCGGGGCGAAAATGAAAATACTTGCTCCTGAATTGGCAGCACTGAAAGAAAAGTATGGTGACGACCAGGCAAAGATAGGGCAAGAGCAAATGAAACTCTATTCCAAAGCAGGAGTAAGTCCTTTTGGTGGGTGTCTACCACTGTTATTACAGATGCCAATCTTGATGGCGATGTATTATTTCTTTCCTGCCTCTATAGAACTTCGTCAGGAGGCGTTTTTGTGGGCGAACGATTTATCTTCTTACGATTCTATTCTTGATTTTAAGACTTCTATCCCGCTTATAGGTAATCATATCAGTTTGTTTACTATTCTAATGACTATTACTTCGGTGGGTCAGGCAGTAATGAGCAATCAGATGAATGCCATGGCAAATCAACAACCGGGCATGAAATATATGCCTTACATTATGCCGTTTATGCTCATGTTTATGTTCAACGATTTCCCTGCTGCCTTAACCTACTACTATCTTCTTCAAAATTTGTTAGGCATGGCGCATCAATGGATTATTCAAAAGTTCTTTATTGATGATGCGAAACTTCGTAAACAGATAGAAGACAATAAGAAGAATCCGAAGCCAACTTCTTCTTGGCAAAAGAAATTAGCTGATATGCAAAAGCAGGCAGAACAGCGCAGCAAACCAAAGAAGTAAATTAAGCCACCAGCATAGCCAGTGAATAGTATTCGTGTCTTTTTGTTGCTGAGTCTTTTTCTTACTTCTTCTTCCTGCAAAACCAATAAGGTTGACTTACTGCACCTAGAAAACAACGGAGAACTCATATTGAGCATGGAGCGCACTCCCTGTTTTGGTGCTTGCCCTGTTTATGAAGTTAAACTTTACAGCAACGGACTACTTCTATACAACGGTAAAAGATTTACAGAGAAAACAGGTTGTTGTTACAGAAAAGTGCCGAAAGGAGAAGTGAAAAGTATTACAGATTATATAGTAGCCAGCGTTTTTTTTGAGTTAGAAAACAAGTATCCGGTTTCAGGTAAAGCACCTACTGACTTACCCGGCAGCACTCTCTACTTCAAACATGGAAATATCGAGAAAACCATAACAGAACAAAGCTGGGAAACGCCCATTTTGTTAATAGAAATTGAAAAGAAAGTGGACTCGCTCATCAACCCGAAAATTTTACAATTCTGTGACAATTAAATTTATAACGATTCAATTTTTCAGTTACTTTTGGCGCTCGCAAATTTTATTTCAAACATAAATCACAAACCAATGAAAAAGTTTTTACTGTTATTATCTGTTGCATTTTTAGGGTTGTCTGCCAACGCTCAACAAGCGCTGAAAGATAATAGCCTGCAAAAAATGCGTATTGAACGTCCTGCAGCCGCACAACCGGCTAACAGAGCTATTGTACGCCCCACCCACCAACACCGTGCGGGAGGAAGAGCACTTGGCTCCATTCTTAATTCGCATCGTATAGGCAGTTCGGGAAACCTGCTTACCATTATCAATGGTGAGTGCAATATGTTGGATGTAAATAATTCATTGAACGCTGTAACCTTTATTCACAGAAATGACCCAACGCTTACGATAGGTACTAACGTAGCTCAATATCGTTTTGATGTTTCTAAAGACAGAGGTTTAAACTGGACTAGTGATATAGGACCTATAACAGTTGATCCATTGATTGACAATGTGAATGTAAACGGTCGTTTTCCTCAGGCAGTTCTTTATAATCCTGCCGGAAATACAAACGTTGACAGCGCTTACTTAGTTTATTCAGGAACTTGGCATAACTCACCTCCATCAGGCGGTACAGGAAGCTGGCAAGGTCAAATGGTGGGTAGAGGAAAACTTTCAGGCGATGTTTCTACTTTCAATGTAAGCTATCCACAAATTAACGGAGGACAAGTTGCTATAGCAGCAGGTATGACTAAGGGTGCACCGGGTGTTTTCTGGAACATTAATCAAGATTATACCGGAACATTTGCTACCGGTTCTTCTGCCATTACTCAAGGTATTATTATTGAGAAGGGTGTTTGGAATACTATCACTAAAGATGTTGACTGGACTGAACAGATAATTCCTCAATCATTTACTGAAATTGATAATAACGGAACTATGCAAACTATTGCCGGTTCATTCAATATTGCTTTTGATCCTACTGGTCAATATGGATGGGCCAGTTGCGTAGGAGATATTACACCACTTGCCGATAGCGTTTATCAACCTATATTTTGGAAAACTGTTGACTTTGGTGCTAACTGGACAGGACCTTTCGAAGTTGATTTGGAGCAAATACAAGGACTTAAAGCCACGCTTAATCCTTTCTTGGTAGATGGCACTACAGAGGCAAGTTTAAATCCTACTACATCTTTCCAAGCCGATTTAACGGTAGACGTAAACGGAAACCCTCACTTATTAGTGATTGTTGGAAGCGGTGTGGATTATGCTATTCAGGCAGCTGGTTACGGTGTATGGGATATTACTTATGATGCTACTGCGGTAACAGGTTGCAACTGGAAAGGACTTCACCTTGCCGATATCTTTACTTTAAGAGGAACTTTCACCAACGATAATCCGGCATTTACCGAAGATAACAGACCATTGGTTTCAAGAAGCCCGGACGGACGTAAAATTTTCTTCTTTTGGAACGAAACAGACAGCGAATTTGTTCAATCAACCGATAATGATATTCCAAACTTTTTCGGAAGAGCTATTGATGTAGTAGATGGAAAGATTACTCAACTATATAATTTCACCGAAGGCGATTCTCTTTGGGGAGGAGAAACTCAAAATACTGCAGGTGGAGTATTTTCCGGTTCCACTTACCCTACCGTTAGCCCTACTTGCCTTGTAAATGGAAATATTTACAATGTTCCTGTAGTATTTACTCAGATTGATTACTTAAATTTTGTTCAGGGTCAGTTAGGTTCTTCTGTAACTCCGGCAGCTTTTTGGTATGTAGATAATATCAACTTCCCTGCATCTGATTTTTCATCACCTTTAGATCAGGTTCCACCTACAATCACTTTAAATGGACCTGACACAGTAACTGTAAATCTTAATACTTCTTACACTGAATTAGGTGCTACCGCTTTCGATTGCACAGATGGTGTTCTTGCCCCTTCTCTCAGCAACTCACCTGATACAAGCGTAGTTGGCATTTACAATGTTACTTACATTGCTACTGATGCTGCTGGTAACAGCGATACTGTTGTAAGAACTGTTATTGTAGGAACTACTCCTGTAGCTAACTTTACATGGAGTTTCCCTGTAAATGCTTGCAGAGCACAATTCTCAGATCAAACTATCAATCTTCCAACTTCATGGTTATGGAACTTTGGCGATAACAGTGGTTCATCAGGCAAAAATCCGGTTCATACCTTCCCGGGCAACGGCAACTATAATGTGTGTCTTACTTCTTCTAACAGTTTTGGAACTTCTACTCAGATTTGTAAACAAGTAACTATTAGCGGTTGCGTATCTACCGGTGTTGATAATCTTGACCTTGCAAAACAAATAAGCATGTTCCCCAATCCTTCAACAGGTAAAGTATTTGTAAGTATTGAAGGAAATAATTTGCCTGATTTTACAGTTACTGTATACAACATACTTGGCGAAACAGTTGTTACTCCTGCAAATTACAAAGCAGGAACATCGAGAATAGAAATGGATCTTTCTGATGTTTCAAGCGGAGTATATTTGGTGAAAATTCAGAACAACCAAAGCAGTGTGGTTAAGCACCTTACTGTTACTCACAGATAAAATTTTCGAATTCAATAAACAAAAAAGGCTCTCAGAAATGAGAGCCTTTTTTGTTTATTGCCATAACTCTAGATGCTAGTTGAAAAAAATGATCTAGTTGCTCTGCACAGATGAAAAAATCAGTTTGAATTAGAAAGCCATTGAAACTGCAACTACAAGTTACTTATGAGCAAATGCATCACATGTTAGTGACCAGGAAGCTGAAGCAGACAATAAAATAAAGGAATTTATTGGCAAATGGATAAGGCGGAAGAAATGCTCATTGAGGGTGATATACGATTGAGTAGTTTCAAACAAAGTGTCCATTCAAAGCAAGTGAAAATGATAAACTTTTTGTAGTAAGGTATCTTATATTCTCACATTCTCTAATCGTTTTCAATAAACCTCACTACTTCCGCCAAAAATTCCACGGGCTTTTCGGCATGAACCCAATGCCCTGCATCTTTAATTTCCGTGAATTGATTATCGGGAAATAGTTTGCCGATGGAAGAGTAATTATCGCTGTTGAGATAGTTTGATTTTTCGCCCTTAATGAAAAGTGTTTTGCCGCTAAAAGACTTTGCAGAACTGATGGCATCAGAAATACGCGAATAGTTTTTCCAAAGTGACTCGAGATTGAATTTCCATTGAAACCCGGTCTGACCTTCCTGTCCGCCTTCGGCATTCGGGCGGGGGGCAGACCTCTGTAACCCTTTCATTAAAAATTGCACAGTTGTTTCATCCTCTTTTAAATGCTGGCGCAGAACATCCCGCACTTTTTCCCTGGATGCTGCATGTTTTACATCAGCAGCAAACAAAGCACTGAACACATCGCTGTGCCTGTCTTCATAAGCCACAGGCGCAACGTCAACTACTATTAGTTTTTCAACCCTCTC
>JBKJJB010000106.1:0-2955 GCA_046598235.1 Chitinophagales bacterium | reverse complement strand
GAAAAAACAGCATTAAAATAAAGCGCAATATTTTTTTCAATGCAGAAAGAAAGCATTTGCGGCAGCTCGTGCCAATTAAAAGTAATAGGGCAAGCAGCTATAGAGAGAAATGTTTTTTTGCGAGCAGTGTAATCGCGAAAATATTCTACGTTCTCCATTACTTTATCAAAATTCCCATTCACTCTAATCTTCTTGTAAGTATCAGGATTTACAGAATCAATAGACAAAATGATTCCGGCATTTAATCCTTCCAATAAGTCTTTGATGCGCTTATTTAAAAAGGTAGCGTTAGTAGTAATATGAATTCGAATAGTTGGCTTTATTTTTAAAATACGCTCCCATATTTTTAAATAGATGTCAATCATAAATGGCTCGCCACCTAAAAATTTTGCATCGGTTAAATGCGGAATAAATTCATCTAATTCATCTACAAATCGTTCATCATACACCGATTTTATGGCGGGCAATTTTTCTCTGTTCTTCCTGATACTTGATGAAAAATAACCATTGCACATTACACACTCCAAATTACACTCATTGCTCAACTCAAACTCCATCACTTTTGGGTAACGCAGTGAGCCGCTGAATTTTTCGTACCAACGCTGCATTTTTTCCGATACATTTCCCTTGGCAAACTCATCGTAATATCTTGCCCGCACTCCTTGAAAATTTTCTGACACCAGCATATTACCGCATTCTTTACAGCCACCACCCAAATCATTTGCCAAAACATATTGTCGTAAATCTTCTGCCTGTTTACTCTGCCATATATCCTTGATTTTATGAGCGGGCCAAGTACCGAGAACATGCTTGGAGTTATAGCAACACGCGCGCACATTTCCATTCTGTTCAAAATTTAAATTCACAAAAGGAGCATGACACACCACCGATTTATCTGTATTAAAGCGGGATGTGTTATAGCGAGCAATAACTTCTTTGGAAAGCTGCATGGATTAGTTTTTGATAACAGCGAACCTGCGAACAAACGCACTATGCTTCACCGAATTTAGCATTTCTTCGAAACGAGACTTTGGAATTTCGGTAAGAGCCTGTTCGCGCATCAGTTTTGCTAAAGCCGATTTATAGTAGAATTCATTTTTGCTAACGCGCTTCAATCGCCACTCTTCATTTTGCCAATGAACAAAAAACCATGTTTCAGGAAATTTTTCTTCACCCCATATAAAGCGACTCGTAATTTCCCATTTGTCTTCATTGCTTACTTCCGCCTGTATATATTTTTCTAAATGCAGTTTCGAAATATTTTCATTTAGAATATCAATCGGTTTATGCCAATCGGTGTTTTCCGCAGTTACAGATTCTATTGCTTCTTCATAGCAAAGTTTCATCAATTCCGAATTTTTCGGACACTTCATTACGTTGCCTACTACTTTTAATTCGTGATGATTTCTAAAAAAATAAGGAGCGGTAAAATCCAGTGGTTTCAAGCAAGTTACGTCCATATCTACCCACCAGCCGCCTTTTTCATACAAGAGTTTATAACGAAAAATATCAGAGAAGCCAGCGTAGCTTCCTTTGCCGTGTCCGTATTTGTTTTTATTACGATACGAAAAAACTTTCTCGCGCGGAACGATTAGCGAAGCATCACCAACTATTACACCCTCGGGCAAAACAGTTTGAAGTGGTTCGTAAAGCCATAACCGAAAGCGATAACCCAATGCAAGAAATGAATGAATGGTGAGCAACTCTAGTTTGCTCAATGTTTTTCCAATCCAAAGCGAATTGAAAGTTTGGCTATCAGGATCAATCTCCATTCCTGTGGCTCGTTCCAATGCCTGCCAAACATCCCATCGCTTATCAGCCCAATGATGATATACATGCAAAAAATACGGACGAACTTCTTCTGATTCCTTTTTAAAAGTAAAAAGCAAATCGCCTTTGTGCTCGATATTGCGATGTAAGTAATCGGCAATAAGGTTATACTTTCGAGATAATGTAAAATGATTTTGCAAACCAAATTCCCAAGCAGTTGCAATGAGCGTACCTTGGTCACGGGTTTTCCAATTGGGTAGCGCAAAAATTTTCATGGTTTTGTCGTGCCATGCGTTTAGAAATTCGTGACTGCTGTCGTTAAAAAGAAAAACTCCTCCGTTCCAATGTTGCCATTTTTCATTTTCAATTTCTACTCCGAAAGTATCCTTAATTGCTTCCTTTAGATGATTACATCGGCAATCAAAAACATTCTTACCCTGAATGGTCCAAATTTCATTGCTGTTCTTATCGTACTTGTAATCAGTAGTGCTTTCAATAATTTCCACTAAACTCTGCACTCCTCTTTCATAAAGAATAGGTGTACCTTTTTTATCGTGCCAGTAAAATTCTTTTTTATTCAGAAATGTATCGTCATCCAATTTGAAAATTTTACGCGCCAGATTAAATCGAAAAGACAACCAGCGATAACCCCATTTGCTCTTTTTAATTTCTTCTAATTTTTTTTCTAAGCGTTTCTTCTTCTCTTCGTTTTCGGGTTCTCGTATTTTATCCTTGTGCTTAATAAAAAGAAGTTTCAAATACTTCTCCCATTTGCTATACTCCTGAGCACAGTTGCATGTAACAGCCGATGGGCTAAACTGGTCGGTTACGCAATGGTCGGGCGCGAAAGTGATAGGTGCAACAAAGTGTTCGAAGATGGAATCTATTTTCTCATCCACAGCTACCACATCTGTATCGAGGTAGCAATAATTATTTCCGGTTGGAAGAAATTTGTGAATCCCTGTTTTTAAATAAATGCTTGCCTGATGATGATTGAAGTGAACAGGTGTTTTTATATCAATAACAGAACTGTGATATATTTTTTCTTCGTTGCGCAAAGTATCTGTGAGTACAACAATTTCTGCTTTAGAAAATTTCTTCAACGCCTGCAAAGAATATTGCAATGCATTGGTATGTTCAGCAGAGCCGCAAACCACAAATACAAACACGTTTTTTCTGCTCACC
>JBKJJB010000084.1:0-4610 GCA_046598235.1 Chitinophagales bacterium | reverse complement strand
GTTAGGTATTGAAGAATTGTCTTCAAAAGTAGGGCAGTATTGAGTTGTATAGGTTTTACTTTCTTTTGGCTTGAACCAAAAGAAAGTAACAAAGAAAAGTTCAAGGCTGCGCGACTTTTGGCTAAAAATTATTTCAGAAACCTAAACTGCACAAACTCGCGCGTTAGGTTTTGTCGAAGAGAAGAGAATATGTGTTGCGCTCAAACAGTGTGCAGTTTTACGGTTTTCTCCATAATTTTCTTAACGCCAATATTCACGAGGCCGAAGGAAAAGGCAGCCCTTAACTTGACGCGTATGCGAATCAAGTTCGGGACAGGTCGTTTCGGCATCTCCAAGTTGAAACCCTAAAACAAGTTCAGGGTGACGTTTCCTTATTTTGAAAATACTTTGAAGGATTTGGAAAAAGGATTGAGCAATTCGACCAGTGAGGCAATAAATTCCTTATCGTAATAAGGAATAAAATTTTCTCTTCTCTCCTGTAAAGTTCCTTCAGGGAAAAGAACAGCGTGAATACTTCTTATCTGGTTGATGGAGGTTTCCTGTTTGCGCTTCTCTGCTTTTAGCATTTTAGCTTCTAAGTTTTCTAAAGCGGCAAGTGCCTTCTGCTTTTCGGCAAGGGCATTATTTTTTAAAGTAGCATCGACTGCTTCGGCTTTCGATAAAACAGATTCATATAAATCTTCTATTCGTTTTTTCTCTTGCGAAAGATTAGAGTCCGCATTCATATTCTGCTGAACGCACCTATTGATAAGTTGTTCCACATCTCCAAAGAAATATTCCGGTTTCAAATTCAGTTTCTCCATTTTCTTCTGAACAGAGGAATTAATGATAACAGCAGAGTTTCTCATTACCTGCATAGGGTAACTAACCTTGTAATAATCGAACAGAGGTTTTAACTCTAACCAATAACTCAACTCACCCGCACCACCTATAAAAGCAAGATTGGGCAAAATAATCTCTTGATAAAGGGGACGGTAAATAACGTTCGGACTAAATCTTTCAGGATGGTTTTCTATTTCAGCAATTATTTCATCTCTCGAAAATGAAACAGAAGTGTTGTTCACTTCAAAGCGGTTCGATGAAGCATTCAACACAATTCTTTCTCTGTAACTATCACCGAGATAAAAGAAGTTAATGTCGCGGGGTTTAGCCTGTGCTTTGTAATTGTTATCGAGGAACTGAATATTTTCTTTAAGCACTTCCACCGCTCTTGAATTCAGCACTTCATCTTTTATCACCTCGCTGAATTTCTTTTTCAACTGCTTATCATCCTGGTCGAGAACAACTAAACCATGCTCTTTAAAAATTTCGTTTACGAAGTATTGAGTAAACTGACCAAATGTTTTATACTTTTCTAAACCCTTTTCAAGCAGCGAAATAATTTCTGTATTACCAATCACTAATCTCAAATCACTAATCACTTCTTTCATCGAAACAGTATCCCATCTTCCTGCTGCTCCACTCCCGCTCTCCTTCCATTCAATCTTTTTACCATTCACAAAAGCATGATTAAGTTCTTCGGTATCATGGTCTTCGCTGCCCAGCCAAAACACAGGGACGAAATGGTGATTAGTGAATTGGTGATTTAGTTGATTAGTTATCTGAATGGTGCAAGCAATCTTATAAATATTGTAAAGCGGACCCATAAACAAACAGGGCTGATGCGCTGCAACTACAGTGAAAGTATTTTCAGAGAGTAAAGATTGGATGTTATCGGTTACATTTTGCGATGTTGGAATATTGGAATACTGGAATTTTAATACTTCCACCAATAGTTTTCTATCGGTATTATCTTTTGCTTTATCGGCTATTACATTTTTAAAAGCCGAAAACTCAAAAGGATATTTAGTAAGGAAGGCAATAGAATCTTTGGAGCTGATATAATCAAGTAACAAAGGAGGAAGCAGACCCGTATTTAAAAATGGAACTGAGGCGTAAAGGTTCATAGCTTTGCGGGCTAAAGTAGTAAAGAGATTCAAGGGATTGTCATTCCGAACGAAGGTTTTGCGAAGTGAGGAATCTTGTATTCGTGGTAAACCAAATACAAGATGCTTTCCCGAACTAAGTTTGGGACAGGCTCTTCGTCAGCATGACAGTGGCTCTTTTACATGTATAGGATTTCTTTTTAAAACAAATGCAAACTCTTCCTAATATCTATTCCTATTCTTCTACTTATATGCTATCGCTGCACTTGAAGGTCCTGCAAGAGGTATTACCTCTGTGCGTTTAAAGCCCGCCTCCTTCGTCCACTTATCGAAATCTGCACCGCTGTAATCAAAGGCAACACCAAATTCTATGAGCATATTCAGCGACATCATCAATCCAAACACATTCTTGTTGCGCTCGTTATCAATTAAACTTTCCACCACAATAAACGCACCGCCTTCGGGCAGGGCGTTGTAAGCTTTCTTTATCAGCAACTTTTTGTTTTCCAAATCCCAGTCGTGAAGTATCATTCCCATAGTAATCACATCTGCCTTTGGAAATTCATCTTTAAAAAAGTCAACTACACCTGTTTTTACGCGCCCTGCCATACCCTGTGCAGCTATATACTCTTTCGCAATAGGTTCTACTGCGGGCAGGTCGAGCGAAGTACAACTGATGTTGGCATGTTGCTTCGACACCTGCACGGAAAGCACTCCTGCGGCACCTCCCACATCGCAAAGCGTAGCATAACGCGAGAAATCAAATTTCTGAGCTAGCGCCATAAAGTTACCGGTAGATATTCCCGACATGGCATTTATAAATTGCTTTAATCTTTCGGGTTTCGAATAGAGTTCTTCGAACATCGAATGACCTGTGAGCTTAATTTCATTCTGCGGTTTACCGGTTAGCAACGCTTCATCGAGGTCTGCCCAAAAGTGATAGAGGCGGTCGTTTGCCATTTCGAGTATGCCACCTACATACGATGGCTTGTTTCTGTCCAGGAAAAGTTCTGTTTCGGCAGTGTTACTGTAAAAAGCAGTTTCGAGCAAACCTGTGCGGTTAAGAAAACCCAAGGCAGTAAGCCCATCGAGAAAATCGTAGACACCGCGTTCGTGTAAACCCAATTGCTTTTGAATATCGGTGCCGGAAAGTTTTTTATTGCCTGCCAATGCAGTAAACAATCCCAGCTTAACCGCTGAGAGTAATGTTTTGGAGGCAAAGAATGCCATGCCTGTTTGTATAATAGTGCCGGGTGTCATCTCTCCCGGTGTGTGTGCTGTTGCTTCCATATTGTTTTGTTTTAGTTTTCGAAATTAGAAATAAACCTTAGATATAATCATTAAGAGTTAAGCTCTAAGGGGCAGTTTCATCGCGCATCAAGCGAAAGCCCTGATTGCTGATGTGGTGGTCGCGCACATCTATGTTGCGGGCATGAGTTTGGCAACGCTGCTCTTCGCTTCGCCACGAGCCGCCACGAACTAAGCGCCAGATTGTTTTGTTTAACTGCACCGGATTATCGGCAGGGTTGTGTTTGTAGTAACCGCGCTGATACCAATCGCGGCACAGTTCCCACACATTGCCGCTCATATCATATAAGCCCAACTCATTGGGTTTCTTATGCCCTACCTCATGAGTTTTCATGCCTGAGTTAGGAGCATACCTGCCACTTCATTTAAACTATCGCTTCCACTGTATTTATAGCCCTTGCTTTTGTTTCCACCGGTAGCGGCATATTCCCATTCGGCTTCGGTGGGAAGACGGTAATGTTTGCCTGTAAGTTTATTCAACTTTGCTATAAAACTATCAAGGGCAGTATGCTTTACATCATACACTGCACATTGCGCACAATCGGTTACTACACCTGTTTCGCTTCCCATTACCTCCAACCATAATGCTTGCGTTACTTCATACTTAGCTATGTATAAATCATTCAGCTTTACAGTATGCACCGGGCGTTCATCCAGTCTGCCCGAAATGCTGCCCATGCTATAGTTACCGCCTTTTACGAATATCATGTTATCGCCCAACTGTGTAACTGACAATTGAGCAGACACACTTTTGTGTAATTGAAAAAAAACAGGAAGACAAACAGGGTTACCCGCATAAAAGAGCGCAAGGTAATTATGAATTATTGTGATATGCTATTTGAACCTTCCTAAATTTACTTGACACTTTTTGAGGTAGTTAGTGAGTAAGTTATAGCATGAACCAATTCACTTATTGCGGTAACCTATTTGCCTTTCCGCCTAAACAACTTTCTGCGGTTGTTGAATTGTTCGGTATCGTTTACCCTCGGGAAAGGTTCGTTAGGTACGGGCACATTCAAAAACTTACATAGCGGCTCCCAGCCCTGCTTAATTTCAAATACAAGCAGCTTCTCTTTAGGCACGCAGGCAATTACATCTTCATTAAACCTGGTGAAAATAGATTTTGCAAATTCTTTGTCTTCAAATCTGCCCTTAAACATCTTTACCCAAATAGTGTCGGCAGCAAAGGCAAACACACGCGCCATGTTGCGCAGCTTAGGAACAAAAATGCCCATCACTTTCAAAAACATCTTAGCGGTAGTATCCTGCGACACGCGGTAAATAGTATCGCTGGCGCTCGTATACCATTTATCGGCATCGCGTATAGTGAGTATCACTTTCGCATCGGGGTATTTTTTCATCATCTGCCGGTAATAC
>JBKJJB010000068.1:0-17692 GCA_046598235.1 Chitinophagales bacterium | reverse complement strand
TCTTCGGGTGTATTCAAAGTTTTACCTCCAAATGTTTTTCCGAAATACGCACTTACATCAAAGAAGAAATAAAAAGCTCCTTCAGGAAGGTTTACTTTCAACCCCGGAATTTCTTTCAGCAAACTATAAACAATATCTCTTCTCTTTTTAAATTCTTCCACCATTTTAAAACTCGGAGTTAAATCACCAAGCAATGCCGCTTCTCCCGCTTTCTGAGAAATAGAGCAGGGAGCCGAAGTAAATTGTCCTTGCATTTTATCGCATGCTTTTGCAATGGCCAGCGGGGCACCTATGTAGCCTAATCTCCATCCGGTCATAGCGAATCCTTTGCTAAATCCGTTAACGGTAACTACTTGTTCTTTAATTTCAGAAAATTCTGCAAGACTGGTGTGCTTCTGCCCGGTAAAATTGATGTATTCATAAATCTCATCGCACAATACAAAAACATTCGGGTGTTTCTTCACTACATCTGCAATGGCTTTCAATTCATCTTGTGAGAACACCGAGCCGGTAGGATTACAAGGTGAAGAAAAAATAATCAACTTAGTTTTAGAGGTAATATATTTCTCTAATAACTCAGCCGTTATTTTAAAGTTAGATTCAATGGTGGTAGGAATCTCAATACATTTTCCTTCAGCCAACTCTGCAATGGCAGCGTAGCTTACCCAATAAGGAGCAGGTAGCAATACTTCATCGCCTGCGTTTACCAAACTTAAAACCACATTGGCAATAGATTGTTTTGCTCCGGTTGAAACTACTATCTGTTCGATTGAGTAATCAAGATTGTTATCGCGCTTAAATTTTTGAACAATAGCTTTACGCAATTCAGGATAACCCGGAACTGGAGTATACTTGGTATATCCTTTATCAATCGCAATTTTTGCAGCGTCCTTAATATATTGCGGTGTATCAAAATCAGGCTCCCCCAAACTCAAATCAATTATATCATTGCCTTGTGCTTTTAGCTCACGGCTCATCTTTGCCATTTTAATGGTGGCAGATTCCTGCATGTTATTAATACGGTCAGAAAGTTGGTTCATAGTAGCTGTTGCTTGTGTCATAATAAAAAGTTTATTTAATCCCGAACTTGATTCGTGACGGGCGCGAAAATAATGTTGTGTGGCAATTTTGAAGGAAAAAGTTTTGGTGGAAGCTAATTACTATTTTCCCCATGAAAACGACTCAGTATTCTTCTCATCAAACAGATGCGGATAATGAACTTTTAGTTCTGCAACAAACAAGTCGAAAGGGAAGTCATCGAACTGTCCATACTCGTGCAGATATTTCATAAACTTTTTCCCTCCGTCATCTTCGTGAAAGATAGAATCGTGTTCGCCATCAAAGTCCAGCGCATGAACACCAAACTTATCGCAAAGTGTTTTGTTAAACGCAGGCGTACATTTCACCCATTTATCATTAATCCAAAATTCGTTATAGCCATGAAAAACAAATTTATCGGTGCGCAGCATTTCAATAAATTTCGGAGTAGCTATATGGTTTTGAACAATAGAAAACCCGAGACGGGATGGAATTTTATGCGCTCTTGCAACTGCGCAAAGCAAAAGAGATTTCTCAATACAATAACCCGTTCCTCTTTCAAGGGTGAGCGATGCAGAAATTTCTTCAGGTAAAAGAATAAGATGATAGGGGTCATATAGAATATCATCGCGCACAGCATAATACAAATCAACTACCTTCTGCTTATCCAATTTCTCAGAAGAAGTTTTTGCATTTGCGTATTCTATAACCTCGGGATTATCCGAATCAATAAAGTGTGTCGGACGCAGGTAGATTTCAAAATTCACTTCAGTCAATATTATTCAGTTTTCTTTTTGCAACATTCTTTCTTCTCTTCTCCTTTACCCATGCAACAACCGGGTTTATCGCTTATCATTCCTTTCTCATTTTGTCGCATACAACCGCCTTTTGAGTGACACATTTCCATACATTCATCTTTACTCATTATACAGCGTCCTCTTTCTTTACACATTGCATCACAGGCTTCTTTGCCCATCATCTTTTCGCATACTGCTTTGTCTAATACGCAACTGTCACCCTCCATTTTACAACCTTCCATGCTGCACCCACCGCCATTCATTTGGTGGCAACCTCCACCCTTTCCATCATTAATAATTACTTTCTTCTCCATTCTGCATTCGCGCTTACCTCCGCACATTGCTCCGCAGCATTCCCTGTAACATTCTACAGAGGAACAAACAATAGATACCAACGAAGCAACGATAACGAACCAGGCAAGGACGCTGAATAAACTGCTGAGATATTCCTTTTTAACTTTAATAAGCAAATAGACACCCGCTGCAAAAGCAAGTAAGGATAAAGGTAAAACTTCCATGATTTCCGTTTTAGTTCGAACAAATATAATCGCCTTTTGGTAATGTGATTTTCCGCTTACATTCGCGCCCGTTTAAAAACAAACTCTTTACATATAACTTTAGCTAATGATTAACCTCGAAGAAGAAAAACTAAAATTTCGTTTTAAAATGAAACTCGACCTTCGTTGGAGCGACATGGACGAAATGCACCATGTGAACAATGCGGTGTATCATACTTATACCGAACAGGCGAGGATTTATTATTTCCATGATACCCTGAAACTTGGTTGGGGGGAAGCCAGTTTTATCCTTGCCAGTTCACACATAGACTATCTAAAGCCCTTGGTTTTTCCGTCAGAAGTTTTTGTGTATTTGCGTTGTACAAAACTTGGCAACAAGAGTTTTGAACTACACTATTTAATCACAAGTGTTGTAAAAGGTGTTGAATCGCTGGCGGCTGTAGCTTCAACCACTTTAGTAATGTTTGATTATAAAACGAATGCAACCATATCCATGTCGGAAACACTCAAGGAAACAATAAGAAATTACGAACCTGAAAAAATATAATCTGTGCTGCTACGAATAAATCCTGACAACATTGATGACCGCCTGATATGGCAGGTAGTAAATTGCCTTCGCAAAGGAGGCGTAATCATTTATCCTACCGATACTGTTTACACACTTGGCTGCGACCTTACTCATCGAGATGCCTACGAAAAAGTTTGTAAGCTAAAAGATACAAAATCTAACAAGGCAAATTTCTCTATCGTTTGCTACGACCTCAGCCACATCACCGATTTTACCATGAATGTACCTACACCAGTTTATAAAATGATGAAGAAGTTGCTTCCCGGCCCTTACACTTTCATTTTGAATGGCAACAATAATCTTTCAAAAATTTACGGCTACAATAAAAAGACGATTGGTATTAGAGTACCTGATAACCCGATTGCTCGCGCTATAGTAGATGAACTGGGCGCGCCTATTCTTTCTGCTTCTATAAAAAATTCAGATACTATTCTCGAATATATTACCGACCCAGCTGAAATTTATGAAGTATACGAGAGTGTAGTTGACATAGTAATTGACGGAGGTCCAGGTGGTAACATCGCTTCAACTGTAATTGACTACACGGGTAAAGAACCTTTGTTAGTTCGCGAAGGCGCAGGTGAGTTTGCGGCTTAACCTTTTATAACTTCTTTTCAGTGTTCTATGCGCTAGCATTGTCATTCAAATTATATGAAAATGAAAAAGCTACTCGTACTTATTTCTATCATTTCATTTTATTCTTTTACTGCAAAAGAAACTTCCTATACGGCTGATATAAATGCAAGTAAAATTCACTGGCTGGGAAAGAAAACCACCGGACAACATGAAGGCGATGTAAAACTGCAAAGCGGAAAACTCAGTTTCGATAATTCAATTCCCGTTAATGGAGAATTTGTTTTGGATATGAACTCTCTGTCAGTAACCGACATTAAAGATGCAGATGACAATCAAAGTTTAGTAAACCATTTAAAAGAGGAAGATTTTTTTGGCACTGCAAAAAATCCAACAGCAACTTTATTCATTAAGAAATTGGAAAGCGTTAGTGGTGCTAAAGCTGATGCTGCAAATTACACTGCTATTGCCGACCTTACAATCAAGGGCATTAAAAATGAAATTAAATTTCCTGCAAGAATAAATGTGAGTGGAGATAAAGGCACTGCCAATGCCGACATTACCATTGACAGAACTAAATGGAACATTAGTTATAAATCGAAAAGTATTTTAGGCAGCGCAGCAGACAAATTCATTTATGATGACATTACCTTTTCGGTACAACTGGTTTTTCAAAAGCAAAAATAAGCACTCAGTAAAAAATGATAAGGTTGCATATCTTCGCCTTATTATCGCTTGAAATATTTTCTTACCATACTGCTCATTTCTCTTTTACAGATTCTGTCTGCTCAAAATACTTTCCGTGCTCAGGTAAAAACCGAAGGAGAAAAAGATGAAGATGAAGAACTGCTGCAAGGCGTGAGCGCTCATGTTACAGGAACCGAAATAGCAGCTATTGCTGACTCAAACGGAATTATCCTTCTTCAAAATATTCCCGATGGGGAACAGACCATTGAATTTTCCATGGTCGGCTACTTTAAAAAGAAAACCAAAGTCACTTTCCCCCAACAAAATGCTATTGTTACTGAAGTAACATTGCAATCGCAGGCAGCTGAAATAGACGAAGTAATTGTGACCTCAACCCGTAATTATCAGAAACCCGAATATCTCTCCACCCGCGTAGAAGTGGTTGCCGAAGAAGAAGTAGAAGAACGCTCACATGATAAACCTTCAGATGTTTCGCATGTGGTGCGTGAGCAGCCAGGCGTGCAGGTGCAGCGCACTTCTGCTACTGCAGGCACTATGAGTATCCGATTGCAAGGATTGAATAGCCGCTATGTGCAGTTGCTTAAAGACGGCTTCCCTCTTTTCGGAGGTTTTGCCAATGTAATTGGCATCACACAAATTCCACCTCTTGATTTGAGACAGGTTGAGATTATTAAAGGACCTTCTTCTACTCTTTATGGTGGTGATGCTATTTCAGGTGTTATCAATTTAATTTCAAAAACTCCCAGCGAGAAACCCGTTTACGATATTATGTTCAATGGCGAAAGCGCCAACGCTTACGATGCAGGATTGTATGCTTCACAAAAAGCAAAATGGTTTGCCTTTACGTTAATGGGTGCTTATCGTTATCAGTTCGCGAAAGACTGGGATGGCGACCACTTTACCGAAACTCCCAAGTTGCAACGCTATAATCTTTCTCCCCAGTTATTCTTCGATTTGTCGAAACGCGCCAAGCTGAATATTGGTGCTAACTATACCCGCGAAGATCGCTTAGGCGGAACGATAGAGTATATCAAGGGCAAAAGCGATACTACTTATAATTACTTCGAGAAAAACTTTTCCGAACATATCTCTTCAAACTTTAAATTTGAATACGATTTTGAAAACATTAGTGATAACACCAACATTGGCAAACTCACACTCAAAAATGCTTTCAACTATTTCTTCCGCGATTTAAAAATTCCTTATTACTTCTTTAAAGGCAAGCAATTGGCTACTGCTTCCGAAATCAATTATCATTTTATCCGTAAGCGTCACGATGTAGTAGTAGGCGTAGATTTCCGTAGCGACCAATTCACAGAAGGTGCTGATTCCTCGTTTATAAAAAGAAGTTACTCGTACTTTACTTATGGTGCTTTTGCTCAATATATTTTCAACCTAAGCGACAAAACTTCTATTGAAGCTGGATTTCGTTTCGATTACAACAACATCCATAAAGTAAATGCACTGCCGCGTGTGGCTTTTCGGCAGAAGTGGAATGATTTTTTTACCACTCGCCTTAACTTAGGAATGGGTTATAAACTACCTACTATCTTTCAGGATGAAAGCGAGCAGACACGTTTTATGGGCGTGCAGCCCATCGCTCTTTCTGTAAAACCCGAACTCTCTCTCGGTGGAACGGTTGACCTTAAAATAAAACTTCCCAACTTCAACGGGTTTAATATCACTATCAATCAGCTTTATTTTCTCACCCATATCTTCCGCCCTTTGCTTGCGCAAACTGCTGTTGATACTTCGTGCAGCACCCTCGACTGCGAGCAACTTAGTTACCGCAATGCGAATGGTTATATACAAAGCGGTGGAGTGGAAACGGGCATACAACTCTCCTATCGCGGTTTTTCAACTTCGCTTGTTTATACTCTTACCGACAACAATCGCAAAGTTGATAATGTGCGCAGCATTGCTCCGCTCACCTCTAAACACATCATATATATTCTTGCAGAATATGGTATTAAAAATTTCTCCATAGGACTTGATGCCTACTATTTCAGTCCTGTAAAACTATCAGATGGAAGTGTAGGTCACTCTATTTGGGAACTTGGTGTAAACGTTCAATACTCGTTCAAATACATATTGCTGTTCGCAAATTTTGAGAACCTGATTAACATCCGCCAATCCACCTACGCTCCTAAGCAAACGGTGTTTCCAAACCCAACCTATTCTCATCCACGCTTCTCCGAAATCTATGCTCCGCTCGAAGGTCGCCTCATCAATGTGGGCTTTAAACTTCGATTGGGAGCGTTTTCGAAAAAGAATAAAGGTGATGAAGGCGGAATTGAAAAATTAAGGTAGATGTAAGTCTGTTGTTATATGAGCATAATTGAACTACTCATCATCTTATAAACATCTTTTTACATTCGCTGCACATTAAAATTTAAAACCCATATATGCCAATTAAATCTACCCTTGTGGGAGGTTCCTTCTTGCTGAAAGATACTCCTGTTGCCGATGTTTTTATCCCCGAAGAATTTACAGAAGAACAGTTGATGATTCTGCAAACCGTGCAAGACTTTATGATTAAAGAAGTACACGGTTTAGGAATAGGCAGAGTTGCTTCGCTGGATGCAGAAAAAGATAAAGACCTGGTGCTTTCAGTTTTTAAAAAAGCAGGTGAACTTGGATTGTGCGGTGTTTCTATTGACGA
The DNA here is from genome assembly GCA_046598235.1 of Chitinophagales bacterium. Lineage (GTDB taxonomy): Bacteria > Bacteroidota > Bacteroidia > Chitinophagales > LD1 > Bog-950. Next base: position 10,828 of record JBKJJB010000068.1, on the reverse strand, counting down.
AAAATACGGAGGTATGGGATTGGGCTTTAATACCGGTCTCTTATTTACCGAAGGATTAGCTGGCGGTTTTTCTTTCGCTACTACTATCGGCTGCCAAACATCCATCGGTTCTCTCCCTATACTTTGGTACGGCACCGAAGAACAGAAAATAAAATATTTACCAGCCATTGCCAGTGGCGAAAAAGGTTGTTCTTATTGTTTAACTGAGCCAAGTGCAGGTTCCGATGCTAATAGTGGCAAGACAAGAGCGGTGCTAAATGCCGAAGGCACACACTACATTCTGAATGGACAAAAAATGTGGATTACCAATGGTGGTTTTGCCGAAGTGTTTACTGTATTCGCTAAAATAGATAACGATGAAAAGCTCTCAGCTTTCATTGTAGAAAAAGACTTTGGCGGTATTGAATTGGGAAAGGAAGAAAAGAAGATGGGAATAAAAGCATCCTCTACAGTGCAGGTGTTTTTCAATAATTGTAAAATACCAAAAGAGAATTTGTTGGGTGAGCGTGGTAAAGGATTCAATATGGCGCTGAACATTTTAAATAGCGGTAGAATTAAAATTGCCGCAGGCGGTGTAGGAGGAATGAAAAATGGATTAGAAAAAATTTTAGAATACACCACACAACGTATTCAGTTCAATCAGCCCATTGCCGAGTTCGGAGCTATGAAACAAAAGGTGGGCATTATTGCCGCCAACGCTTTTGCCATTGAGTCAGGGGTTTATCGCATTGGTGCCGATGTAGATAAAAAACATACCGAGTTGAAAGCCAGCGGCAGTTCGTACAACGATGCAAAGATTAACTCTATGCGCGAATACGCTATTGAATGCGCCATACTCAAAGTGCAGGGTTCAGAGGCAATGTGCAACACTGGCGATGAGGCAATACAAATGTTTGGAGGCATGGGCTACAGCCAGGAAACAGGAGTTGAAATGGCTTACCGCGATGCACGCATCACTAAAATTTACGAAGGCACCAACGAAATTAACCGCATGCTTTCGCTCGGAGAATTTTATAAACGCGCTTTTGTAACTAAAGAGCTAAACATTAAAACAGCAGCTAAAACAGTGCTTTCATCTATTGCACAAAATTATAATCCGTTCAGCAGTGGATTGCTTTCGCAGGAATTTGAGTTTGTAAATAATCTGAAAGCATTGTTTTTGATTATTACCGGCACAGCAGGCAACAAGTTAAAAGCTAAACTGGTAGAGGAACAGGAAATTGTAATGAATCTTGCTGATATTTTAGCAATGGCTTTTATTACAGAATCGGCTTTTCTGCGGGTGAAGAAGTTAAATGAGACGCAGGGAATCGATACAACTGAAATGGATATTAAAACCAAAATGGCTAAGCTGTACCTATACGATGCTTTGGATGTTGCCCGCAAATCGGCACACAATGCAATTGACAGTTATTCTTCGGGGTTCGAAAAGGTTATCCTCAAATGCTTAGTGCGAAAAATGCTGCGCACTTACTCCATCAACCCAAAAGATATGCGCAGAGATGTGGCAGATTATCTTATTAAGAAAGGCGGATATAAGTTTTAGAATAAGCCTTAACTACTCTGTATTTGTAAAGTCCGGTTAACCATTTTACAAGTCAGTAACAGCAAACCAACAATCGGCTTCGCCATTTGAGCATTGTTTGTAAAAACTGTAATCTTACACCTCATGCTTGCTCCACTTCCCGAACGCTTACGACCAAAGACCATTGCCGAATTTGTTGGTCAGCAGCACCTGATTGGCGAGGGCAAGGTGCTGCGAAAGCTTTTAGAAAGCGGCAACATTCCATCTATCATCTTTTGGGGACCTCCCGGTGTGGGCAAAACATCACTCGCACGATTTATTGCCGAACAGATAAACCTTCCGTTTCATCAACTTAGTGCCATTGACAGCGGTGTAAAAGAAGTGCGCAGAGTAATTGACGAAGCAGCCATCAGCGGCAAAGCAATTCTTTTCATTGACGAAATTCACCGTTTTAATAAAGCCCAACAGGATGCGCTGCTGGGTGCGGTAGAAAAGGGAACTATCATTCTGTTTGGTGCTACCACCGAAAACCCTTCGTTTGAGGTTATCAGCGCCCTCCTCTCCCGCTGTCAGGTGTATGTGCTCAAACCTCTCGAACGCGAAGACCTTGAAAGATTACTGACTCACGCTTTAAAGAAAGATGAAGTGCTGTCGAAGAAAAACATTGAGCTGAAAGAAACCGAAGCTCTTCTCAAATACAGTGGCGGAGATGCAAGGAAACTTCTGAATGTGCTAGAGTTAGTTGTTTCTTCCTCCAATAATGAATCATCAATAATAAATAATCAGTTAGTTGAGAATGTCATTCAGCAAAAGATGGCAGTTTACGATAAGAGTGGCGAACAACACTACGATATTATCTCTGCTTTCATCAAGTCTATTCGCGGCAGCGACCCTAATGCCGCGTTGTATTATCTGGCGCGAATGATTACGGGTGGCGAAGACCCGAAGTTTATTGCCCGCAGGCTGCTCATCCTTGCCAGTGAGGATATTGGCAATGCCAACCCCAACGCTTTGCTGCTGGCTACTTCCTGCTTTCAGGCAGTTACTATGATTGGCTACCCCGAGTGCAATTTGATTCTTTCGCAAACTGTTATTTACCTCGCTACTTCAGCCAAAAGTAATTCTGCCACCACTGCCATTGGTGCGGCTATGCAATTAGTGCGCGACACAGGCGATTTATCAATACCACTCCACATCCGCAATGCACCTACTAAACTCATGAAAGATTTAAACTATGGTAAAGATTATAAGTATGCCCATAGTTTCGAAGGCAACTTTATTGACCTCGAATTTCTTCCCGATAAAATAAAAGGAAAGAAGCTGTATGAGCCCGGCAACAATGCGCGCGAAACCGAAATGCGAACCAGCTTAAAAAAATGGTGGAAAGAAAAATACGGGTACTAACCGCCTTTACATAGCCATCCTGCCCAACAATTTCCCTTTTCAATGGGTTAGGGAGTGGCGTGGCAGTAGCTGCAAGCAGGTTTGTTAAAGGGTAAACTTGCCGTTCCTTTTACACTTCTTCGATTTCGGACAATGCTTCTCCCGTTTACAATAATACTTCTCCTGTTTACAACAATGCTTCTTCCATTTACAACAATGCTTCTTCCGTTTACAATAATGCTTCTCCTGTTTACAACAATGCTTCTTCCGTTTACAACAATGCTTCTTCCATTTACAACAATGCTTCTTCCGTTTACAATAATGCTTCTCCTGTTTACAACAATGCTTCTCGCGTTTACAACAATGCTTCTCCTGTTTACAACAATGCTTCTCCCGTTTACAACAATGCTTCTCCCGTTTACAATAATGCTTCTCCTGTTTACAACAATGCTTCTCCCGTTTACGACAATGCTTGCCAGTTTTTCAGTAATAGATCCCTTAATCGCAGGGCTTTAAAACTGAATTTTTAAAAACAACTTTCCGTAATTCTATCGTAACCCCACTTGCAGCACATGCGGTGACACACTCCGGTAAATTGCTGCCATGTTGTTCGTATCTTTGCACTGGTTATGCACGAAATAGAACCCTATTACAACTGGAATGATTACTACGATGCTTCGCGCGATAAGCTCTCTCCTTTCTTCGGCAGGGAATACAGCGAATTTCAGTTCAGTAATAAAATATATAACTACTACATCCATCCGCAGTGGGATTTTTTTGGCTCTTCTACTCTTTACTGCAAAATACTTTTTGCCGATTACGAAAATCAGTTTGCCATTATCGAACTCATTGGCGAATGGAACGATGCCGTTCACAACGACATACTTGAAATAAAGAGCGGTTTAGTTAACCGTTTAATGGAAGGCGGAATAACAAGGTTTATTATCATTGGCGAAAACGTGCTTAACTTTCATGCCTCCGATGAATTGTATTATGAAGAATGGTATGAAGAAATAAAAGAGGATGGCGGCTGGATAGTGTTGCTCAACTTCCGCGATTTTATTGTGCAAGAAATGCAGAAGTCACGCATACATCATTATCTGAATATGGGAGAGAACTATAGCAATATTCCCTGGAGAAAATTTAAACCCGCTGACCTCTTTACCCTTGTAGAAAACCTGCTGCTAAAACATATTGGGTAGTGTGATTACCCTCTTTACTAAAATTGATTAACGAACCGAAAGCTGTCATCCAGAGTTTTGGCTTTGCAAAACGAAGGATCTTGTATTCATGCAGATGCTCAATACAAGATTTCTCACTACGGAGACCTTCGTTCGAAATGACATATCCCTTTTATTGGATTAGAGTATGAAGAAGGTAGGGTGGAACAGTATTGATTACCTACTCCTCCTCTACCCTTCCCGCTTTATAGAAATGTTTCTTGTAATATGCCTCATTGATACTGCTGATGATAACACCCGCCTGCGTAGAAGCATGAGCAAACAATCCATTCTGTAAGTAGATACCGATGTGCGAGATTTTTTTCTTCTTAATCTTAAAGAAAATCAAATCGCCCTCTTCTGCCTTAGCCACTCCACCTTTCAACGGTTTGCACTGCGGATAAATAGATGCTGTACTGTTGTTCAGCTTCTTTCCGTAAGCTTTCTCATAAAGCACATTCACAAAATGCGAACAGTCAATCCCTTTTGATGAATTGCCTCCGTAACGATAGCAGGTGCGATACCATTTAAATATTTCTGAATACAATTCGGGGTTCTTGCAGTCGCGAAAGTTGATTCCGAATTTATTATAAAAGGAATCAATCTTTGAAGGCAAACTTCCATCGCTTGCAAGCGTTGATACATCCGGTTCAATAAAAGGCAAGTCTTGCGCATGAGTAAAGAGTGCGCACAACAGGTAAGTGCTGAGCAACAAAGTTTTAACCGTCAACTGCGAACTGTGAAACTTGAACATTACTTCTTCGCCAATTTACTGTGACTATAACCATAGCTGAAATACACTACAAAACCAACCATCAACCAAATTGCAAACCGTTCCCAGTTAGAAGTTCCCGACTCGCACAGTAAGTAACTGCAAGCCAGCAAGCCAAGTAAAGGAATGAGCGAAAGATTTTTGAGGAAGGACAAAACAGTCATGACTACCACCAAAACAAAAAATGCAGCATAAGGAATTTTAGTGCGCAGCACGTCCCATGTTCCTGCGTTCGCATCGGTGCTTTGCATAGTAAAGAAATTCTTCACTCCTTCTGTGTTATATTGCCATAAAAGCACTGCACCGGCAATAAACAACACAGGCATTACAAACTTCGAATTGATATAAGGAGTTTTGAATTTGCTTTCAGGGCGGTTAGGCATCAGGTGCATCCTAAGAATTCCCGCGCACACCAACACAAACGCGAAAAGAGTTCCTACACTCGTTAAATCAATTACCACATTCATATTCATAAACAGTGCAGGAACTGCCACTACAACTCCTGTAAGAATGGTTGAAAAGGAAGGCGTTTTAAACTTAGGATGTATGCGAGAAAAGATGGGCGGCAACAAACCATCGCGGCTCATGCTCATCCATATTCTCGGCTGACCAATCTGAAATACAAGCAACACACTGGCAGTTGCAATTACAGCACTTACTGCTACAATCCCTGCAATCCAATTCAGGTTTACTTCCTGAAAAACAAAAGCCAGAGGGTCACCAACATCTAACTTCTTATAATTTACCATGCCTGTAATTACCAACGCAATAAGCACGTAAATAATTGTGCAGATGATGAGCGAGTAAATCATTCCCCGTGGCAAATCGCGCTGCGGGTCTTTACATTCTTCGGCAGTGGTAGAGATGGCATCGAACCCGATGTACGCAAAAAATACTGCGGCAGTTCCCTTTAATATTCCGCCAACTCCATTGGGCATAAACGGATGCCAGTTTTCGGGTTTTACATAAAACGCACCCAAGGCGATAACTAAAAGTATTACTCCCAGTTTCAACGCTACCATCAGATTAGCCGAGTTTTTCGATTCCTTTATACCGATATATGTAATGTAAGTGATTAGCACCACAATGCAGAAGGCCGGAATATCACAAATGAATTTAAAACTGCCGATTGCGGGTGCTGTTTGCCAGGCAATGGTTGCGGCATCGCTTGCCATAGCTTGCGCGGTCCAGTAATCCATCGTTAGATATTCAGGAATGTGAACGCCAATGCCTTGCATGAGCGTAGTAAAATAATCGCTCCACGAAATAGCTACTGCAATGTTGCCGATAGCGTATTCCATCAGCAAATCCCAGCCAATAATCCAGGCAATTAATTCTCCGAAGGCAACATAAGAATACGTGTAAGCACTACCGCTTACCGGAACCATACTGGCAAACTCTGCATAGCACAGCGCAGAGAATCCGCAGGCAACGGCAACAAAAAGAAAGAGAAATATAATTCCCGGTCCGCCATCGAAACTTGCTTTGCCAATCGTAGAAAATATTCCAGCACCTACGATGGCTGCAATACCGAAGGCAGTGAGGTCTCTTACACCCAGTGTTTTATGTAACCCGCCCGTCTTTTCCGCTTCAATCAATCCGGCTTCTGCATCGGCAAGCACTTTAGCTACATTTTTCTTTCGGAATAAATCTCTCATGGTGTATGGGTTGTTCGGTTTAAATATAGAAAAGTTGGCGATTCACGATTCGCTTGAATCCGAATAAAAAAACTGATGACTGCCAACCGCGAACTGTGAACTGTGAACTGTAAACCGTAACCTTGCGTTCGTGAGATATAATTTTATAACCATAGAAGGATGTATAGGCGCAGGCAAAACCACCCTGTCGAAAAAGATTGCTGCCGACTTTAATGGAAAATTGATTCTGGAAGCATTTGAAAACAATCCCTTTCTGCCGAAGTTTTATGAAGACCCTGCGCGTCATGCTTTCCCCGTAGAATTATTTTTTATGGCAGAGCGGTTTCAACATCTGAAGAAGCTCTTGAGTGAAGGAGATATTTTCAAATCGTTTACTGTATCCGATTTTCTTTTTCAAAAGAGCTTGATTTTTGCTACGCAGAATTTGAATGAAGATGAAGCGAAACTGTATCGTATGTTGTTTGACATCATCAACCCTTCGCTTCCTAAGCCTGATATAACACTGTATCTCTATACGCCTGTTGAAAAACTATTAAGCAACATTAAAACTCGCGGCAGAGATTATGAGCAGAACATACAAGGTGACTACTTAGAAAAAATTCAAAATGCGTACCTCGATTACTTTAAAACACAATCGCAAACAAGAATTGTATTGCTCAATACCGCTAACCTTAATTATGTTGATTTAAAGAATGACTACGAATTTGTAATAGAGGTTTTAAATACTGAATTTGAAACGGGGTTACACTACATTTAAAAAACAATGTCATGTTGAGCGAAGACTCTGCGAAGCGAAACATCTTGTATTCATTAAACAATCAATACATGTTCCATCGCTACTTTCAGTATGTCAACAATACAAGATTCTTCGTTTTGCAAAGCCAAAACTCAGAATGACAAATACAATATGAAATATATCACCCGCACCGTATGGATTCTTTCTCTCGTTAGTCTTTTCAATGATATATCGAGCGAAATGCTTTATCCGGTGATGCCTTTGTTTCTTTCCAGCATCGGATTCTCTTCTGTACTTATTGGAATGTTAGAGGGTTTTGCCGAAGCAACAGCGGGGCTCAGCAAAGGATATTTCGGAAGATGGAGCGATGCTACCGGCAAGCGGCTTCCATTTGTGAATGTTGGTTATTTGATGAGCGCTATTTCAAAACCGATGATGGCAGCTTTCACACATCCTGCCTGGATATTTACAGCACGTGCCACCGATCGGCTTGGTAAAGGTGTGCGTACTGCTGCGCGCGATGCTATTCTATCTGATGAAAGCACTGCTGCCAACAAAGGAAAAGTCTTCGGGTTTCATAAAGCGATGGATACCACAGGCGCAGCTATCGGTCCTGCTTTTGCTTTGGTGTTTCTCTATTTTTATCCTGCTCACTATACTACTATTTTCCTTATCGCTTTTGTTCCTGCTATTCTCGGTACGGCTCTTACATTTTTTGTAACAGAGAAAACGCATCACCGAACCACTAAGCCGTCCTTCCGATTATCGCAAACCTTTGACTACCTTAAAACTTCTTCTGCCGATTATAGAAAAGTAGTTATTGCGCTTCTTCTTTTCGCGCTTTTCAATAGCTCTGATTTATTCTTGCTGATGCGTATTAAACAAAGCGGTTGTAGCGATGCTGATGTGATAGGCATTTACATTCTTTACAATCTGGTTTTTGCTCTTGCGGCTTTCCCTCTCGGGCATTTGGGTGATAAAATAGGATTGAAAAAAACTTTTCTACTTGGCTTAATAGTTTTCGTAGTAGTATATGCAGGCTTTGGCTTTAATACTTCTTTAACCGGATTTATACTGCTCTTTGTTCTGTATGGCATTTACGCAGCTGCCACCGATGGCATTTCAAAAGCACTTATCAGCAATCTTGTTCCTGAAACCGAAACTGCTTCTGCCATTGGTACTTATGCAGGTTTAAGTTCCATCATGTTGCTATTTGCAAGCACTATAGCAGGAGTGCTATGGAAATACATTTCTCCCGAAGCTGTATTTTTTTTCAGCGCAACTGGAGTTGCAATAGTGTGTATCTATCTTTCCATGCTGAAGGTAAAGATGAGAGAAGAGTAAATCAGGACTCCGTTTGCGTCTGCGGGATGAACAATTTCATTTGCAATATTTGTAATCCGTGTACTTCAGTTAAACTTATTTGTGGCTGCCACAACTCCTTTTAGCTTTGGCGGCATGAGATTTAGTAGCCTTCTGATTCGTTTTTTCATTTTCCTTGCCGTATTACTGTCAGCGTATTTCATTTTCAGAAATACTTTTCTGCAGTGGGGATTCGAAAAAGCGCAGATTTATGTTTACAAAAGCTATGGGTTAAACCTGAATGCAGAATCGGTAAGATTTTCAGGATTTGATTGCATCCTGATTAAAAATCTTTCGCTGCAACCTGACAATGCCGATACATTAGTAAGCATAAACAACTTAGTGTGTAATCTTTCTTTGCTTGATTTAATTACTGCCAAAGCAGGATTAGATGAAGTGATTGTAAATGGAGCAGATGTAACCATTTACAATCTCACAGATAGAAATAACTTTCATTTTCAATCAAAGAGGGAAAAGCAGGAGCGCATTGCCGGCTCCTCTCCTTCCTACTACAAGCACGTTGCTGCATTACAAACAAAATTCTTTGCTGCGCTTCACACAGCTTTCTCTCTCCGCGATATACATATCACTTATACCGACAGCGCACTCACTGAAAATATTTTTTTACCGCGCATAGACTATGACCATCAAAATCTTACCGGATTGTTTGTCAATCAACCATCAAATGACAGTATTTTTTTAAATGGCAAAGTGTTGAAGAAGAATAAAGCTTATCAACTAACCATACAGCACAGAGGTAAAGCGAATACTTATCTACCTTTTCTCAATCGGGATAAAGATTTAAAATGCAAATTCAAAACAGTTACAGCTACTATTTCACTCAATGAAAAGCATAATGAGCTTCTGATAAAATCTGAAATAGCAGCAACCGATTTTATACTCAATCACTGGAGATTAGCAAAAGAAGATGTTGTTTTTCCTGCCACTCGATTCACAGGAGTATTGAAAATTAGCGACAACACTATTGAACTAGATTCAAGTTCTACATTCAATCTGCAAAGTGTTCCGTTCAAACTGTTTGCTTCCTATTCAAGAGCGAATGATACAACTAATCACATTGCTTTAAACATTCACATGCCTGAAACAGTTTCCGATACTTTCTTTCGTGCTTTACCATCAGGTATGTTTCATACTCTAAAGGGAATTTCGTGCAGCGGGAACGTGGCATACAGTTTAGAGTTTGCTATGAATACCAACCTTCCCGATTCGCTTACTTTCCTTTCTTCGCTTATACGAAAGAACTTTCGACTTAATCATTACGGAGCAGAAAATTATGCGCGCATAAATGCACCTTTTGTTTATGATGCGTACGATAAAGAACGATTTGTGCGACATATCATTATCGGTAATGAGAACCCGATGTTCGCTCCACTCAATCGTATAAGCGATTATCTCCCTAAAGCAGTTTTGCAATCCGAAGACCCTTCCTTTATGCAACATCGTGGTTTTCTCCCCGAAGCATTCCGTGAGTCCATTGTTAAGAATTATAAGGAGAAAAGATTTGCACGGGGCGGCAGCACTATAAGTATGCAGTTGGTAAAGAATGTTTTTCTAAGCCGCGACAAAACTATTTCGCGCAAAGTTGAAGAAGCATTGATTGTTTACCTTATTGAAAACCTTGGCTTGGTAAATAAAGAGCGTATGCTGGAAATATATTTGAATGTAATTGAGTGGGGACCAGATGTATACGGTATTGGGGAGGCATCTCGTTTTTACTTCAGCAAAAAGCCCGTTGATTTAACTTTGCAGGAAAGTATTTTTTTAGCAGGCATTATTCCCGCGCCTAAATTCTTCCGTTATCAATTTGATAAGCAGGGAAAATTGAAGCCAACACTCAGCGGGTATTTCAGAGTAATCACTTCGCGCATGGCGGGTAAAGGATGGATAACACCATCTGATACAACCAATTTACTCACTCATGTAAAATTAAACGGACCTGCTCGTTATCTTATTCTTCCCAATGACAGTATTAACGCAGAAAGCGAAGACTTTTAGAAAAAACTTAGCTTTAAGAGTAAAATACAAATCAGAAATTAATCCTTTTAAAAAACATTTTCAGGATGATCGCGTTTTAGTATTTTAAAATAGAACAAAATTTAATAGTTAGAGTCTCTCCGAGTGTGATGTCAGATAGTATCTTTTGAAGTTCCG
>JBKJJB010000271.1:0-4845 GCA_046598235.1 Chitinophagales bacterium | reverse complement strand
TTTTTGATTTCATATCGCTAAATTTATTTTAATAGACGCAGCCGAAGCTATTAGCTTACATCAAACTGTTTTAGATCCGTTTATTTTACACAACCAACCGAGATGTCCCGCATGAGTTCCTTCATGGCGTATAGCATGTTGAATAATAGTGCGGATACTTTTGCTTTGACCAAACTGAACTCCCATAGGGTTATCTTTATCTAAGTCTTCATTGCTTAAACTGCGGATGTGTTTCATAGCCGCTTCGTGCACAAATTTGCGGTCGGTGAGAATTGCCTTCATATCTACCTTGGCATCATGCAAAGTGCCGTCACTGCCAAAGCTGTAATGTTCGAGCCACGCAATATTGGGAGATGCCCCACCTGTAGCTTGCAACAAAAGAAAGTTTTCGCTCCAACATAAATGTGAGTTAATCCACGCAATACTGTTGAGCTTTGCACCGTTTACTTCCCATTGTTTATTGGAATCTGCTTCTTTTAAATTGCTGGTATAAAACTTTACTAAGCCATAAGCCATTTCGTACGTGTCGGCTAAAAGGTTTGCTTCAGTTGTCATAAAAGATAGTTTGATTTTATTCTGAAAAACTTACCAGCGCTTACCTAGATGGAAAGAAGCATAAAGAGCAATCTGATAAAAACGATTGTGATTATTTATCATGATTGGCAACCGCTTGTAAAAAAGGTCAAGCGCAACACCCACTTCGAGAGCTTTTACAAATTGATCTTTTGTTCCCCAGTCAAAATTCAATCCTGATTTAGTATGAATACCCGGCACAGGTTGTATCTGATTTAATCCGTAGCGGATAGCGGCAGCACCGTAAATCTGGCTCTTATTCAAAAAGGCGGTGTCATTAGCTGCTGAATATCTTTCGGGGCGGTGAGTAGGTAATGTGTTGGGGTCACCCGGTTGGTTTATTTCGAGATAATAAGGCTTAAGTAAGCCCAACGAAAAACCTCCGAAGAAAATAAAACTTAGCCGCACACCATTGCGATTTGCCTTATCGGCAATAGTTCTTTTAATTCCATAACTCAAGTGAATCATGTGAAGCTTATTCTGAAAACCGTAGAGATAATCTCTTCCGGCATCTGCTTCTGCTTTTTGTTTTTTCTGCCGATAATCAATATGGTAGGTGTATTCGAGTTGAAGCAGGCGTGTGCGATAAATGTCTTTTATCCAGCCGTATTCGGCATACAACGAAATGCCATTGCTTTGAATGCGAAAACCTCCCGATGCTTCTTTCTTGTAGCGGTAATCCTGCAGGTCAACTACCTTTTGCTTTTTCTGCGCAAACACCTGCGCTGAAAAATGAGAGCAGAAAAGAATAAAGAATAATAGACGATACATGATGATTCAATATTACAAACTAAAACGAATTTGTTTTGCTTTAAGTTTGCCGCACAAATAAAAAATTATCAACCCATGACTGCAAAAGTAATTTACGAGGGCAATCTGCGAACGCGCATGACGCACCTTTATTCCGGAACCGAAGTGTTAAGCGATGCACCGCTCGATAATCAGGGCTTGGCGCAAGCCTTCTCTCCTACCGATATGGTGGCAACCTCGCTCGGAAGTTGTATGATGACCATTATGGGAATTAAAGCACGCGATATGAATTTAGATTTAAAAGGAACTGAAATTGAAATAACAAAGGTAATGGCAAGTGACCCTCGAAGGATTTCAGAGATACATGCCCAAATCAAATTCCCGACAAATAATTTCTCGGAGAAAGACAAAACTATTTTAGAGAATGTTGCCAAAGCTTGTCCTGTTGCAAAATCTCTTCATCCTGATATAAAGCAGGATATAAAGTTTGAGTGGTAGAGTAAAGGGTTATCTATTTAGCCACCAAATTGCTTGATTAAGTATGGCGGCAAAACTTACCCAAAGCAAATAAGGTATTTGCAGATAAGCTGCGATAGGTTTAATCTTGTGGAAGGTTATTATCATGTATAAAATAGAAACCCACAGAAGAGCAATTTCAACTAATGCTATATCGGGTCTTTCGAAACGAAAGAAAAAAATACTCCACCAAAAATTGAGGAACAGTTGAATGTAGAAAACAAGAACTGCCCTTGTTCTGGTTTTAGAGGGTTCGGTGTGCCACACCATGTAAAGCGAAACGCCCATGAGTAAATACAGGGATGTCCACACAGGAGCAAACAAATAATTTGGTGGGTTAAAAGAAGGTTTTATTAAATCGGCATACCAACCGGTAATAGCACTTACAGTTAAGTAACCCGACAAGCTACCTACCAACAAGGGAATTGCTAAACAAATAATGAACCTAAGAATATACCTCGCCTTCATGTTGCAAATAACGTTTGACTACATCTAAAGTTTTATGTTTTAACTGAATTTGTCTTATCCGTAATCTGTATCATATTTGAAAGCAGATACCATTCATGAATAACGGAATGTACTATATACGATTGAATATGAGGTTTCTTCTTTCTAAAACTGTCTATGTCTTTTTAGTTCTTCTAATTCTGCCCGGTCTTTTATCCGCTACTAACAAAGTATCCATTTATGTTTCTGCTCATCAGGACGACTGGCAATTGTTTATGGGAGTGAATGCTTACAATGATATTGCAAACAGCAGCGATTCATTGCGTGTAGTGTTCATTTATGTTACTGCGGGTGATTACAGTGATTGTGTAAATGCTTCTGATACTAATCCTATTCCTTATTTTCTTGCCAGAGAACAAGGTGCAAAGAATTCGGTGGAGTTAGCCGCTAACTCTCACAAAGAACGATTTACATGGAAAAATGATACCGCAACTATTAATGAGCATTTGCTAATTCGTTCCTCGTATCGTTTTGTTACCTGCTACTTTCTTCGTTTAGCAGATGGAGCTATGGGCGGAAGCAGAAATATCAGTTTGAAGAATTTTCATAGAAACCATTTCAGAAATAATTACTCAATAGATAGTTTAACCTGCTACAAAAACTTGAGTGATTTAATGCAGACCTGCCATGCTATTGTTCTTAATGAAGATCAAACTGCTGAGAAAGTCTATTTGAATTTACTCGACACCAGTGAAATTTATAATCCCAACGATCATTCTGACCACTATGAATCGGCTATGTTGTTTTTAGAAAGTGGAACTAAAGCTAATTGGCAAGTGACACTCTATGAAGGTTATAATTCAGGAAGAACAAACCGAATTGCAAATCTTTCAGAAACAGATATTATGAAGGAGAGCGGCTTGTTTGCCGCTTACAACCAAGCGATGATTGACGATGGTTATCCTTCTATTTGGAACAATGATTACATCCGCTTTCTCGATAAAAATTATTTCAGAATAGTTTTAGGTGAGCAGGTGACAGAAACAAACAGCGCAAATATTGCTCTTGCAATACTTGCGCTGTTTGTTTCTGTAATAAGCCTGTTCACTTATTATCTTTTGAAAAAGAAATAGAATTACAAATTCCCTCTCAACTCCTGCTCTCTTTCTATTGCTTCGAACAAGGCTTTGAAGTTTCCTTTGCCGAAACTCTTTGCTCCGCAGCGTTGAATAATCTCGAAGAAAACAGTAGGTCTATCCTGAACAGGTTTGGTGAATAGTTGAAGTAAATATCCTTCATCATCTCTGTCAACAAGAATGTTTAACTCTTTAATCTTGTTTACATCCTCATTTATTTTTCCTACCCGCTTCCATACTTCTTCATAATACACATCGGGCACATACAGAAACTCCACTCCTCTAGCGCGCAGTTCGGTAACACTAGAAATTATATCATCGGTAGCAATGGCGATGTGCTGCACACCTGCACTTTTATAAAACTCAATATACTCTTCAATCTGGCTTTTCTTTTTTCCATCTGCCGGCTCGTTGATAGGAAACTTCACATAACCATTGCCGTTAGATACCACTTTGCTCATTAACGCAGAATACTCTGTAGAAATATCCTGATCATCGAAAGTAATAATGAGTTTAAAACCCATTACATCTTCATAAAATTTCACCCACTCGTTCATTTTACCTAGTTCTACATTGCCTACGCAGTGGTCAACATGTTTTAACCCGACAGACTTTACAGGCACACCTGATTTCTTAGCGACAAAGCCCGGAAGAAAAACTCCTTTGTAATTTTTTCTTTCTACAAACTTGTGAATGGTTTCTCCATAAGTTTTAATGGCGCTGATAACTACTTCTCCTGTTTCATCTTTAAAAACAGTCGGCTGCATTACTGCCACTCCTCCCCTCTTTGTTGTTTCTTCAAAACTTTTTCTTGAATCATCTACCCATATTGCTAATACTTTTACTCCATCGCCATGTTGCATAACATGTTTGGATATTTCGCTATCGGGCAATACAGAAGTTGTAAGCACTAAACGAATCTTGCCTTGCTGTAAAACATAGCTTGCTTTATCGCGCACACCTGTTTCGGGTCCTGCATAAGCAACAAGCTCATATCCCCATGCTGTTTGATAATAGTAGGCACTTTGTTTTGCGTTGCCAACATAAAATTCTACATGGTCGGTGCCGTTGAGCGGCAGGAAATCTTCTGTAATTTTTGCTGTTGGTTTTTCTAATGTTGTTTCCATATATCAGTAATTAGCTAATCCATGATTTATAATATTCTCCATCCTCAATCTTCATCGCATCTTCTGTCAACTGAAGCGGCTTAAACGTATCTACCATCACTGCCAGTTCCTTTGTTTCTTCTTTACCAATACTCTTCTCTACTGTTCCCGGATGAGGACCGTGAGGAATACCGATAGGGTGCAGTGTAATCATTCCGCGCTCCACATGTTTGCGGCTCATAAAATCTCCGTCAACATAGTAAAGCACTTCATCGCTATCAACATTGCTGTGGTTATAAGGAGCAGGAATTGCCTGC
>JBKJJB010000262.1:0-13160 GCA_046598235.1 Chitinophagales bacterium | reverse complement strand
TGACTGTAGTAAGATAAAGCAAAAAACGCCCCGGAAATATTTCGGGTGCGTTTTGCTTTGTGTATATAGTTGTATTAAATAATAAACCTACTCTACCGAAATATTCTTTGATACTGCGCCTTCGGCATTGCGAAGCTGCACTAAGTAAAGCCCCTTAGGGAAGGCGCTAAGGTCAATAGTAGTTTTACCGCTAAGTGTATTATCTGCATTTGTTGAGTAAATAACTCTACCCGTGGCATCGCTCACTTTAACTTCGGCATTGCGATACTTATCGCTGTTTATTTTCAGCTCAAATACTCCGTTGGTAGGGTTGGGGTAAACCGAAAAATCAGCTCCGGCATTTCCGTTCACATTCTTAATGCCGCTTATCGGAGTATTGGGGCATTGCTCGCCTTGCTCAATTACCTTTAGACTGTACTCAGGCAACGCACCTCCGAAATTAGCCCGCAGATAATCAAATGAAGGAGTACCCTGCGGTAAATAAACAAAGCCGTTATAATCAACCGTATAAGAGCCTACACTATCGGTGGTAGTTCCGCTTATGTGAACACACCCACGATCGTACGGATACAACTTGCAGGGCGAAGGAGTGAGCGTATAAGTAATTCCTGCGGGCAGATTTAAAAAAGTAGTAATAAGAATAGAATCAATCGTAAACCCCGCCAAAGACGGCTGCGAGAAAAATTGAATAGAAGCACTATAAGGTTCGTTGCGCACAATGCAAGGCAAATCATCGGAGGGCGGATAAATAAGTTCGAAGATATTAGTGTCAATAACACAGCCTTGACTGAAAGCCTGATTTGAAAACACAAAAAACAAAATGCAAAAGGCAAACAAAACCCCCTTTGCGCTTTGCCCTTTGTTCTTTCCCTTTTGCATTTTGCTATTTGTATTTTGCATGTGTATGTTATGATTATAGTTTAGTTATTTCTTCTTTCAAAAACGAAACCAGCGATGCAATATACGGTTTGCTGAAGTCGAACTTAGCACCCGCAGTTTCATAAAACACAGGAATAGGCTGTGTGTAGCCATAGCTCAGTGCCTTTTTGTAACTGCTTATTGCCTGCTGCGCATTCTGACGAAAGTTTTTCCAGATAGCCAGCGCGCCCAACTGTGCAAAAGCATATTCTATATAGTAGAAAGGCACTACATAAAAATGCAGAATGCTCTGGTAGCTGCTTCTGAAATAATCCTGATGACCGCTGTAGTCAACATTGTTAGGCGTATATTTTTGCTGCAACTCTGCCCATTTGTTTCTGCGTTCTTCCACTGTATGATCAGGATTCAGATACAACCAACACTGGAAGCTATCACCCAAACATGTTTTAGTAAGTAAGCTGAGGATATGTTGCAGATGATTTTTCTTGGCGCGTTTCAGTTCTTCATCATCGCTGTAGAAAATATTCCAGTGCTCCATGCTCATCAGCTCCATCCCCATGGAAGCCACCTCAGCCACCTCCGAAGTTATTTCTTTAAAGGCAGTGAGTTCGAGCGGGTGCGAAAGAAACGTATGCACGGCATGTCCGCCTTCGTGCACCATGGTAATTAAATCCTGCTCGCTGTTGGCAGAATTCATGAAGATAAAAGGCACACCTATTTCGGGCATGGTCATGTTGTAACCTCCCGGTCCTTTGTGCATGCGGCTTTCAAGGTCGAGATATTTCATCTGCTTCATAATTTCAATGCGCTGCGCAAAATACGGGTCAAGCTGATTGAAACAGGTAATGGTTTTTTCTACTAAATCTTCGGAAGAAGTGCAGGGTTTCAGAGGGGCTTTGCCGCTGGTGTCCACATATAAATCCCAGGGCTTCAATACGTCCAGTGCAAGTTTTGTTTTTCTTTCTGCAAACAAATCATTCACCACCGGCATTATCACTTCCTCTACCGATGCGTGAAACTGCAAACAGTCAGCGGGGGTGTAATCAAACCTTCCCAACTCATCGAAGCGATACTCCATGTAATTTTTGTAACCGGCATTCAGCGCAATCTTATGGCGCAGTTGAATCAACTCCGTCATCAACTCATCGAGCTTTTCTGCATCTTGTAGTTTACGCTCCTCTATAATCTTAAAAACTTCTTCGCGCTGCTGGCGGTCGGTGCTCTTCATATACACCAATGCCTGCTGCACTGTAAGTTCCGAATCCTTGTAATGAACACTTTGCGCTCCGGCAATCTGGTCGTAGGCGCTCTGCTTCATGTTCAACTCGCTCTCCAGCGGAACATTTTCTTCTCTATAAAGTTCCAACGACTTTTTAATCCTGCGGATGGTGGTGAAGAAAACTTCCTGATTCAATTGCTCAGTAAACACACACGCAATAAATTTCTTGTTCAACTCATTCGTCTGCCTTGTAAATGCTGGAACGATGTTGGTGTAGAGATTGATGAGATCAGCTTTTGCTTTTTCATCGGTGGTGTCAACCGTAGTGCGCACATAAATCCAGCGGCTGCTTTCTTCCAGTGCTGCCTGCAATTCGCTTAGGTCTTTCAGCCAACCGTTCAGTTCTTCTAAAGAATTAATATTCCTTTCAAGAAGATTTTTGACGTAGGGTTCAATGGCTTGCCAGGTGGTAGGTTCAAAATTCTCGGCAATAAAAGTTCTCTTCTTCCGCTCCGGAGTTAGGAGCGTTGCATTTGATTCCATGATGATGTATTAAGTTGCTTTGCGCGGTGTAGTTATTTTTTTAACAGGCGCGGGCTTGGTGTGCGCCTTAGCCGAAGTGGTGGTCTTCTTCACCTTTGGTTTGCTTTCCTTCTTCACCTCCTTCACTTCTTCTTTAGCTTCTGCACTTTCCTCAGCAGCTTTTTCTGTAGTTAACTCTTCAATCAAATTCTTTTCATTCAGAAGGCTATACCACTTCGATAACTTCTTCATGTCGCTTACATGCACTTTCTCTTTATCGTAAGCGGGAAGAATAGTTTCCATCCATGCTTTCAATGCTTTATCATCGTTAGCCGCAGGAAAAGGAACTTTATCACCCGCTTTTTTAATAGAAGCAAGCACCTCTTTCAAATGAATAGGTTCGTCAGTTGTGTAAATGGTAATATTATCCAACGAAGAAAACATATTGGTTCTTGACGCTACAAACTGCGTTTTACCATCTGCCAGCGAAGTCACCACTACTCCGTCATTTCTGCGCGATACAATTTTGAAAAGTCCGGGCATACCGGTAATAGATACAATTTCAGATAAATCCATATTTCGTTTTTTTTTAGAGGCGCTAAAATAAAAATATCTGCAAAGAAAGACCATTGACGATACACTATGGTCTGTTATAAGCTGTTTGGATTTAACACTATAACAGTATTATAAAAGGGACTGTCATTCCGAACGAAGGGTTTGCGAAGTGAGGAATCTTGTATTTCATTGACCAACCCAATACAAGATGCTTCCTTCGTCAGCATGACAGTGTCTCTTGTTACGTTGATAGAATTTCTTTTGATACAAATCCAAACAGCTTCTTATTAAAACTGTAAACTTGCAGTTCGATGGAATTTAAACTTACAACCAAATATCAACCCGCAGGCGACCAACCCGAAGCTATCAGGCAATTAGTGGAAGGATTGAACAAAAACGAAAAGCACCAGGTGCTGCTGGGTGTTACCGGCTCTGGTAAAACTTTTACGGTAGCCAATGTTATTCAGCAGGTACAAAAACCAACCCTGGTTCTTACACACAACAAAACACTTGTGTCGCAGCTATATGGAGAACTGAAACAATTCTTTCCGGAAAACTCGGTAGAGTATTTTGTTTCTTACTACGACTACTATCAACCCGAAGCATACATTCCTTCATCGGGCACATATATTGAAAAAGACCTTTCTATCAATGAAGAAATAGATAAGCTGCGGCTGAGTGCTACGGCTTCTCTACTTTCAGGGCGCAGAGATATTATTGTGGTGGCTTCGGTATCTTGTATATATGGTTTAGGAAATCCTGTAGAAATTGAAAACGGTATTATTAAGATTCATGCAGGGCAGAAAATTGCGCGCAATGCCTTCCTTCATAAATTAGTTGATTCACTTTATTCCCGTTCAGAAGATATATCACGGGGAACTTTCCGTGTAAAAGGCGATGTAGTAGAAATTGCTTTGCCTTATGTAGACTATGCGTATCGCGTTACTTTCTTTGGTGATGAAATAGAAGAGATACAAAATTTCGACCCCGTTACCGGTCGCACATTTGGCAAGTTGGATATTGCCGCCATTTTCCCTGCCAACTTGTATGTTACCTCCAAGGATTCGCTGATGCGGGTGTTAGATGAAATACAGTTAGAGCTGAATACACAAGTTGAATATTTTAGAGAAGTTGGCAAACACCTGGAAGCCGCGCGAATAAAAGAGCGCACCGAGTTTGATATGGAGATGATGCGAGAGTTAGGTTATTGTTCGGGCATCGAAAACTATTCGCGCTTTCTTGATGGAAGAGCAAAGGGCACTCGTCCTTATTGTCTGCTCGACTATTACCCCGATGATTTTTTAATAGTAGTAGATGAAAGCCACGCCACCATTCCGCAAATCGGTGGCATGTCGGGTGGTGATAGAAGTAGAAAAATGAATTTGGTGGAATACGGATTTCGGTTGCCTTCGGCATTGGATAATCGTCCGCTTAACTTTCCTGAGTTTGAAGCAAAAGTAAATCAGGTGCTTTATGTAAGCGCTACCCCCGGTGATTACGAAATGGGAAAAACCGAAGGAAGTTTTGTAGAGCAGGTAGTTCGCCCTACAGGATTGCTCGACCCGCCTATTGAAGTTCGTCCGAGCTTAAATCAGATTGATGATTTGATGGAAGAAATTGATGAGTGTGTAAAAAAGCATGAACGTGTTTTAGTAACTACTCTTACCAAACGAATGGCTGAGGAGTTAAATAAGTATCTCGGCAGAGTAGGAGTAAAATGCCGCTATATACACAGCGAAGTAGATACACTTGATCGTATTGAAATCATACGCGATTTACGTTTGGGAAAATTTGATGTACTCATTGGTGTAAATCTTTTGCGTGAAGGATTAGACTTACCTGAAGTTTCGCTCGTAGCCATTCTCGATGCTGATAAAGAAGGGTTCCTCCGCAATAGAAGAAGTTTGATACAGGTGAGTGGGAGAGCAGCAAGAAATGTAAACGGTAAAGTAATTATGTATGCCGATAAAATAACCAATAGCATGCAACTGACAATTGATGAAACTAACCGAAGAAGAGAAAAGCAGATTAAGTATAACATTGAGAACAATATTACTCCAATGACAATTTTGAAATCGAAGGAAGAAATCATGCAACAGACTTCGGTGCTTGAGTTTCGCAAAACCTCACCCGATGCTTATATTGAAATGGAAGATGAAATGAGTTTAGTAGCGGAACCGGTTGTTAAGTATATGAATGCCGACCAACTGCACAAAGCCATTGAAACAACGAGAAAGAAAATGCTGGAAGCTTCGAAAGATACAGACTACCTCTCAGCCGCTAAACTGCGCGATGAAATGCTGTCGCTACAAAAAACCTTGAAAGAAAAATTTCAGGAGAATTAAATCCTTAGTTGATTACTTGGAATTTCTTGGTAGTAGTATGAACTTTACCATCCACATCAGATGTAAAATTCATAGTCAACATATAAAATCCGGAAGCGAAAGAAGAAACACTTGTTTGTTCCACCACTTTGCCGTTATCGTAATTGCTGTTGTATACGTCTGCCATTTTTTGACCTAACACATCATAAAGAGAAATAATCACTCTTCCAGATTCAGGTAATTGAAGACCAAACCAAATATTGTCCACCGCAGGATTTGGATAAAGAACAAACGAACCAAACTCATCTTGGGTAAAATCAATCAACCCTGTAATATTATCGTTTGGCTGTTGAAACCCTTGAGTTAAAATATTACCGCTGGCGGTAAAGGTTTGCACCATTGTCATTTCTCCAACAGTATATGATAAACTGCCGTTAGCATTACTTGAGAAACCTCCGGTGCTGGCAATAGTCGTAGGTGTAAGCATTTGTGCATTCAGACCGAGCGCTGTAAAAGCTACAGATAATAGAAGGTATATTTTTTTCATGGTTCTATTTATTTTATACGAATGTAAAAGTTTTAAGTTTTCTTTTCCAAAAATATTTTCACAATGTATTCACCGGCATTTTGGCAAATACTGTTCACATGCCTCCGGCAAGAATTAACAAACCGTGCGCAATAATAAAAACACACCTGCCGTTACAATATCAAATAACCTAATCAAAAAAAATACAGCGATGAAAAAACGGCTACCTATTTCTTAACTAAAACCAAATAAGTATGGAAACCAATCAAAGCGGAGCAGTAAACAAGAAAGTTTATTTCAGCATTATAGTAATGCTGCTGCTCATTAACACATTTACTGTGTACATGTATTTTAATGAAAAAGGAACTACAACTAACCTTACTTCGCAGAAACTCGAATTGCAATATCAATTCAGAGATTTGTCTGACACCCTCAATTTGCGTAGCGAGGAGATGGAACAGTTTGTGGGTAAAAATGCCGAGTTAGATAAAGTCATTGCTGAAAAACAGGAACAATTGGACATTCAGAAAAAGAAAATCCAAAACCTGTTTGCCAGCAACAAAATGACAAAGGCAGAATTGTCGAAAGCAAGAGATTTGATTGCTCAATATCAAACCTCTATTTCAGACATGACCGCAAAAGTGGATGAGCTTACGCGACAGAATCAGGAGTTGATGGCTTCTAACGAGAAACTTGCTACTGATTTAAATTCAGAGAAAACTACCACTACACGACTGACGGAACAAAACAACGGGCTTTCGAAAAAAGTAGCAGTAGGTTCGTTGCTTCCGATTGCTAAAGTGGATGTAACGGCTGTAAAAACCAGAAACAACGGTAAAGAAGTAGAAGTTAGAAGAGCAAAGACCGCTCAGAACCTGAAAATAAAATTCGAAACAGGCGAGAACAGGGTAATTGACCCGGGGCAGGTGGATTTGTATGTAAGAATTATCAACCCGAAAGGTGAAACAATAGCAGTAGCCGATCAGGGTTCGGGAACTTTACAATCAGCCGATTCGCCTGAACAGGTTTCTTATACCAAGAAGGCTGAGATAGATTACAACCAAACCAATAAAACCGTGGTGGTTTATTGGGGAATGAATATTCAGCAGCCGGGTACTTATAAAGTTGAACTTTATCAAAACGGACATGTGGTTGGTCAGGGTTCAGTTCAACTAAGTTAAAAATATGCTCGTTTCCTTTGCGTGGGTGAGGGTCCCTCCGGTAAAACGGGGGGACTTTTTTTATTTAAGCATCATACCCTGCATAAACAGGTTTCTCTGCCGAAGCGAAAACAAGATTCTCTTCTTTGGCGTAGTGATTTTCCAGTTCGTTCAGAATTCCGAAAATTTCAGCTACTGTTTCAGCTACAACCAATCTTGAGCGAAAAGGTTTTACATGGGGCAATCCCGAAAAATAAGGAGCATAATGCCTGCGCATTTCAAGTATGCCGAGCTTTTCTCCTTTCCATTCTACACTTTTTGTAAGATGAAGTTTGCAGGCATCTAAACGTTCTGCCAAAGTAGGAGGAGCCAAATGCTCGCCTGTTTTTACAAAGTGCTTTATCTCGCGAAAGATAAACGGATGACCGATAGAAGCGCGACCAATCATTACTCCATCTGCTCCATATTTGTTTGCCATCTCTAATGCTTTTTCGGGAGTTGTCACATCGCCATTTCCGAAAACAGGAATATGCAAGCGAGGATTTTCTTTCACTTTAGCAATCCACTCCCAGTTGGCTTTGCCGGTATAGAGTTGGTGCTTAGTTCTGCAATGAATGGAGATAGCTTTTATACCTACATCTTGCAATCGCTCCGCTACTTCCACAATACGGATAGAATTGTCATCCCAACCCAAACGGGTTTTCACCGTTACCGGAAGTTTAGTTGATTTTACAATAGCAGCCGTGAGGGAAACCATTTTATCAATATCACGCAAAATACCTGCACCGGCATTGCGACAAACTACATTCTTAACGGGACAACCATAATTAATATCGAGCAATTCAGGTTTAGCAGCTTCTACAATTTCTGCACTGCGCATCATCGGTCCTTCTTCGCCTCCGAAAATCTGAATGCCGACAGGACGCTCATCTTCATAAATGTCTAATTTCTTCATGCTCTTCTGCGCGTCACGAATCAAGCCATCAGCACTAATGAATTCGGTGTAAAGCATGTCGGCTCCATACTTCTTGCATAAATGGCGAAACGGAGGGTCGCTCACATCTTCCATAGGTGCCAGCAGAAGCGGCATGTCAGGTAACTCTATATGTCCGATTTTTATCATAATACAGCCTCATCCTAAATCCCTCTCTTGCTGTCAGGCAAACTTCTTCGAATGAAAAGGACTTTCAGATAGAGGTCAAAGATAAAAGAAAGTGATGAGAGCACTTTTAAACTTCAATATCTTATAGAAATTATAGTTCTGCAATGACTACTTAAGGTTGGCAAAATAAAAAAAGCCGTTATTAATTTTTCCAATTGCCTTTGACAGGCAGACTGCCGCTTCTAACAAAGGCACATCGGGAAAATATTTCAAAAAGAAAAATTGAAAGCTGATACCAATGGGTGAGGAGTGAATAATTAACTCAAGTTGCTAGTTGTTCTTTGAAAAAATAAAGCATCCGATGATTAAGTTTGAGTTGCAAACCATAACTAAACCAAAGGATGCTTTATGAGAGACAAAGTTATATCAATATTTTGTTTAGTAGATGATATTTTACAAGGAAAACATCACGAAGAAGATAAAAGACGGAGGGTCAGTGATAGTAAAGTATTGACCACTGCTCTTGTATCTGCGATGTATTTTTCGGGCAATCACCACCACGCTATTCAATTTATGAAAGCAACGAACTTGATTCCGAAAATGCTTGACACCAGTAGGTTTTCAAGAAGAATACATGAAGTGTGGCAACTCCTATACGAGGTTTTTCTGACGATAGGAAACTACCTGAAAGAGTTTCGGTGTGAGATGCGTTACATCCTGGATTCATTTCCGGTAGCCAGATGCGACAACATGCGCATTGACCGATGCAAATTATTGAGGGGTAAAAAATGGCGAGGATACACCGCCAGTTTGAGAAGATATTTTTATGGAATAAAAGTGCAGTTGCTGGTAACAGCCGATGGCGTTCCGATATAGTTTCACTTTACACCCGGCAAAACAGCCGATGTAAAAGGATTGGACAGAATCGTGCAAGGTTTATCACCCGAAGCAAAAGTATATGCAGATAGCGCTTACACAGATTACAAAATAGAAGATGCGGTAAAAGCAGAAAAATCCTTGTTGCTGAAAATACAAAACGCCCCGATTCATTACAAGAAACAACAGAAAAATTACAGATGAGGAAACGAGTAGAAACAACGATTAGTGACATCAAGAAACTGTTTCCAAAAACAATTCACGCGGTTACTTTTAATGGCTTCTTGCTCAAATTGATTTGTTTCATTTGTGTAGAACAACTAAATCATTTTTTCAACTAGCAACTTGAGTTAGATAAATAAAACTGTATTGTTCATTGCGAGAAAGCGTGGCTTTGCACGCTTACGAAGCAACCTTCCGTTTTGTATTTTGTAGTGTCATTCTGAACGTAGGTTTCCGAAGAGAAGAATCTTGTATTTGCGTATTTTTTTGCCCTCAGCATAGTCTTCCCTCAGGCAGAGTCTCGCCTCGGAATCTGCACCTATAAAAAGCGCTAACCCTGTATTCGCGCAGAGCACGTCCTAAACGGGCAGCCTGTCACGAACTTGTTTCAGGAGAGCCATCGTTTAGGACTATTCTTTTGGTTCCTTTCTTGCGAGTCAGTAAGATGCCTATGCAGGGTACACACAAAACTCGGGGGCTTTGTCTTTTTTGGCTTATATCTTTTTCAAAAGTACTTTAACCTTCTCTTCAATTAAATCGCGGACTTTTCTAAAGTCGTGTTCGTTCATGTTGCGCGGGTCGGGTATTTGCCAGTCTTCACGGTGAATAGCTTTTACATAGGGGCAGGCATCGCCACAACCCATAGTAACTACATATTCATATGCTGTTTCAGGAATTTGTTCGAGTGATTTGGAATTGTGTGAAGATAAATCGTAACCGATTTCGCGCATGGCGGCAATCGCCTTCGGGTTTACTTTACCCGATGGACGAGAGCCGGCACTGTATGCACTCACCTTATCTTTGCCGTGCATCATCGCAAACGCCTGAGCCATTTGGCTGCGGTTGCTGTTTTCTATGCAAACGAAGAGTATGTTTTTCATTAGTTACAGCAGGTTGGGCCGCAACAAGAATTTCCTTCGGCAGCTTTTTCGCCATAAACCGTAATGCTGAAAATTCCTTTATTGCTGTTTTTATATTCGTCAATGGTTTCGCGGCTAATATAGTTGAGCAAAATATCATCGGGAATCGAAATCGCCTTTTCTTTCTGAATGGTAATATTCTTAAAGCCCGCCTTATCAACCAAAGAAAGATAATCGGCTTTTTGCATTGCACCCGATACACAGCCCGCATACATCTCGGCATTTTTTACAACTGTTTCGGGAAGTTCACCTACCAGTACCACATCGCTGATGCTGAAATGTCCACCGGGTTTTAGCACCCGGCAAATTTCTTTGAAAGCTTTTGCTTTATCGGGCACAAGATTCAACACACAGTTGCTTACTACTACGTTTGCCACTTCGGCAGCTAACGGCATGTTTTCAATATCACCTTTGCGAAATTCTACATTAGTGAAGTGGAGCTTGGCTGCGTTGGCACGCGCTTTTTCAATCATGGCATCGGTAAAATCAATGCCGATAACTTGTCCGGTTTCGCCTGTTTCGTGGCGGGCAACAAAACAATCATTACCTGCCCCGCTGCCAAGGTCAACTACCACATCGCCCTTTTTAATTTTGGCAAACTCGGTAGGTAGTCCGCAGCCCAGACCCAAGTCGGCATCGGGGTTGTAGCCTTCCAATTTGGCGTAGTCATCGTTCATAATGTTTGCTACATCTGTATTACAACTACCGGAGCCGCAGCAACTGCTCTCGTTTGTCTCTTTGCTTTGCAAGGCAATCTCTGTGTATTTCTGCCTTACCGTTTCCTTAATGGTTTCTGAAGTTTCCATGTTTTCAAATTTTATAGTGAATAATTAACAGCAGTTGCGCTTTTCTTCAAAGCTCTTTTGTTTGTGAAAGAATTTGGCAAAAGTGCTTTCAAACTTTTCGAACACTTTCCAATTAATACAGTAGCACGATTTAGTGCCTTCTACTTCTCCTTTTATTACTCCGGCTTTTAAAAGCTCCTTTAAGTGTTGCGATACGGTGGACTGAGCGAGGGGAAGCACTTCTACTATCTCTCCGCAAATGCAGGTTTCATGTTTAGCTATTTCTTTAAGTATTGCAATACGTGCCGGGTGGCTGAGTGCCTTTGCGAAATCGGCAATTTCAATTTCATCTTTATCAAATTCTGCTTTTTTGTTTTGTGCCATTTTTTTTATATCGCAAATATACGATAAATAAAATGGCATTTCCAAATTTGCAATAAAATGTTTTTGCAAAGAAGCGGCTATTGGGTTAGAGCGGAAAGCCCGCAGCGCAGCGAGGACTAAAGATAGCCCGACCGCGAGGTTTTAGGATCGGGAACACCCATACTCATTTAAATCTCCGGCACTTTATTAAACCACGGTTGCGCTTTTTCCAATTGCGCGGCTAATTGAAACAGGGTTGTTTCATCGCCATGTGGTGCGGTGAACATAACGCCTACCGGAAGGTTTTCGGGAGCCCAATGCAAAGGAACGGTCATAGCCGGCTGACCGGTGATGTTAGCCAAAGCGGGATACGGAATCCAACTGAAAGTTTGCGCGGCAATTTTTTCAATCATGCCTGTGTAGCGCACTAGGGTGGATATGCCCAGCGCATTCAAAATGCGAAGAGCCGTTTCTTCGAACGGTGGGTTGTTCATGGTGCCGAGTTTAAACGGACGCCTGCCGAGCGTGGGAGTGAGCAGCAAGTCGTAATTTTTATGAAACTCTGCCATTTTGCGGTTGACTTTGTTCCATTTGAGTTTAGACAGCGCGAAGGTATTGGCTGAAAATGATTTTCCGAGTTTGTAAAGCAGCCAGGTATTAGGCTCCAGTTCGTGGCGTTGAGGTTTGCGACCTAGCTGCTCACCAATATAATCGAGCGTAGAACTCAGCTCGCCTAATACAAGCGTGTATAGCAATTCGGAATTAAGTTTATGCGTGAAAGGCAAAGGCACTTCGGTTACTTCGTGTCCTTCGGCACGCAAAAGCTGAACGGCTGTTTCAATGGCGTAGATATTTTCTTCGTCAATGTTTGCCTTTAATCCTTCGGGCATTTGATAGCTGTAACCGATTTTAAGCTTGCGCGGTGCTTTTTTTATTTCTTCGGAATACGGAACCGCAGGTGCGGGAATAGTATAAGGGTCTCCTTTCATTTCGCCACTTACTAAATCAATATAAGCAGCGGCATCACGAACGCTTCGCGAAACAATACCCGAACAAACTGCTCCGCTCCATACTTCGCCATATTGCGGACCATTGGTAATGCGCCCGCGCGTTGGTTTAATTCCAAACAATCCATTGCAACTTGCAGGAATACGAATAGAGCCGCCACCATCGCTGGCAAATGCCATAGGCACAATGCCTGCCGCCACACTCGCTCCTGCTCCACCGCTGCTTCCGCCTGTGGTGTGTTCGGTATTCCACGGATTGCGCGCTACACCCAACAATTCGCCTTCGGTAAAGGGAGTCAGTCCAAATTCGGGAGTGTTTGTTTTGCCAAATATCACCAAACCGCCTTTCAGAATGCGGTTGGTGACTTCGCTGTTTTGAGTGCTCACATAATCTTTCAGTAATCGAGTGCCACAAGTGTAGCGCGTGCCTTTCAATTGCACATCTAAATCTTTGAGCAGGAAAGGAACGCCTGCAAAAGGTGATGTGGTATTGAGATTTTTCAACTGCTCTTTTGCTTCGTTATATAAAGGAGTAACCACCGCATTTATTTTGGGGTTTACTTCTTCGGTTCGCTTGATAGCGGTTTCGAGAAGTTCAGCAGGAGTTACTTGTTTCTTTTTTACTAATTCAGCTAGAGAGGTGGCATCGTGGGAGCGGTATTCTTCAAATTTCATTTAGTCGGGATTTAATTAAATGCAA
>JBKJJB010000217.1:0-8675 GCA_046598235.1 Chitinophagales bacterium | reverse complement strand
CCGCCCATGCCCCAGGCAATGGTGGTGAGCAAACCGTGTTTCGATTTCACCATTTTATTGCCGGTATTCATCAGCATAAAACATCCGGTGCCGTAGGTGTTCTTAGCCATACCCGGGTTAAAACAGGTTTGCCCAAACAGGGCTGCCTGCTGGTCGCCCGCAATACCCGCAATAGGAATTTCCACATCAAATATTCCGCGGTGAGTGAATCCGTAAATGCGGCTTGAGTCGGTTACATACGGCAACATCAGCGAAGGAATATCCAAGGCCTTCAACAGTTTCGGGTCCCACTTTTTTGTTTTGATGTTAAAGAGCAAAGTGCGCGATGCGTTGCTGTAATCGGTAATGTGCAAGCTGCCATCGGTCAACTTCCAAACTAACCATGAATCAACCGTGCCGAAAAGCAGTTCTCCGTTCTCGGCTCTTTTGCGCGCCCCTTTTACGTTATCTAAAATCCAGTTGATTTTGGTGCCCGAGAAATAAGAGTCAATCACCAGTCCGGTGTTATCGCGCACATATTTATCAAAGTCCTTTTTCTTTTTCAGCGAGTTGCAGATGTCGGCAGTTCTTCTGTCCTGCCATACAATGGCATTGCAAATAGGAACGCCTGTCTTCTTATCCCAAACAATAGTAGTTTCACGTTGGTTAGTAATACCGATGGCGGCAATCTGGCTGGCAGAAATACCGGCCTTTGCAATTACTTCCTTGGCAGTATAGTATTGCGAGTTCCAGATTTCTTCGGGGTCGTGTTCTACCCATCCCGGTTTCGGAAAAATTTGGGAGAACTCTTTCTGAGCCATAGCAACAATGCTGCCTTGCTCATCAAAAATGATAGAACGGGAACTTGTGGTGCCTTGGTCTAGTGCTAAAATATACTTCCTGTGATCTGCCATCGCTATATGATTGACTGAACGAATATGGATATTTTAACATCTAAAATAGAAAGAACTGAATACGGAGTATCATTTTTATAAACATTTTTTAGTTTCGATACCCCGCCTGCCGTAACCATGCAGGATTAGGGGCGTTAAAAAGGAAGAAGATTTTGGAGCGGCAAGGGTTCTAAAAAGCAGTTATGAAAAAGAGCAGGCAAATACGGCTGATTGAGGTAAAAAGTGAGGTGGGCGCAGGAACCCGTGGGGCAAGCCTAGGGGTAGAAGCTGTAAAAATTGCTGCCCTTGACTACCGGAGCAGCTTTTTCAAAGTTCACCGCAGCCTCAACATACCTGACGACAACGCCTCTTTGTACGGCTCGGTAGATAGCCGCTATGCCAAGCGGATAAGAAGTGTGCTAAAGATGTATGAGCGGGTAGGGGCGGCTGTGCGCGATACGCTAAAGGACGGCAAATTTCCAATTGTTCTTTCGGGCGACCATTCCAATGCAGGCGGAACTATAGCCGGAATAAAAATGGCGTATCCCGATTCACGCCTCGGTATAATCTGGATTGATGCCCATTGCGATATGCACTCACCTTACACTACTCCTTCGGGCAATATGCACGGGATGGTTTTGGCAAGTGCTTTGGCAGAAGATAACATAGAAAACAAAGTGAACGATCTGGATTACGAAACCATCGAGCTTTGGGAGAAGCTTAAAAACGTGGGAGGCATAAGCCCGAAAGTGGAATACCGCGATGTGCTGTTTATGACCTTACGCGATTTTGAAGAGCAGGAAGGGTACCTGATAAAGCAACATAAGCTAAAGAATTTCTCAACTTCCGAAATAAGGAAAACGGGAATTACTAAAGTATGCCGCGAAGCAATGCGGCAACTTTCTCATTGCGACAAAGTATATATCACTTTTGATGTAGATGCATTGGACCCGAATATTTCAAGAGGAACTGGAACGCCTGTAAAAGGCGGCATTAATGAGCGGGAAGCAGCCGATGTAATTCTTGAACTAGTGCAAAATGAAAGAGTTTGCGGTTTGGAATTTACAGAAATCAATCCCACTCTTGACAGCGAGAATGTAATGGCGGAAACAGTGTTTGAAATTTTACAGAAAGTGGCAAGACAGGTAGAGATTATATGAAGACCGCAATTACACGCGTTTAATCTGCGCACCTAATGCATTTAAGCGCTCATCAATTCTTTGATAACCGCGATCAATTTGTTCGCTGTTGTTAATGGTAGATTTTCCATCCGCACTTAATGCAGCAATAAGCAAAGCAACACCTGCCCGTATATCGGGCGAACTCATTGTGATACCGCGAAGTTTATAGGCGCGGTCAATTCCAATTACGGTAGCGCGATGTGGGTCGCAAAGAATAATTTGCGCGCCCATGTCAATCAGTTTATCTACAAAGAACAAGCGGCTCTCAAACATTTTTTGGTGAATGAGCACGCTGCCTTTTGCTTGTGTGGCTGTAACCAAAACTATTGAAAGCAAATCAGGAGTGAAGAGGGGCCAAGGACCATCAGCAACCGTCAACAGTGAGCCATCAATGAACCGTTCAATTTCAAAATGGTCGCGGGCAGGAATATGAATGTCATCGCCACGATACTCCATTTTTATTCCCAGCTTTTCAAACACCGGAAGAATATTGCCGAGCATATCAATGCGGCAATTCCTAATTGTGATTTCGCTTTGCGTCATAGCTGCCAAACCAATGAAAGAGCCGATTTCAATCATATCGGGAAGCATTCGGTGTTCTGTGCCTCCAAGATATTCTACTCCATCAATGTAAAGCAGGTTAGAACCCACACCGGTAATTTTTGCGCCCATGCGATTGAGCATTTCGCAAAGCTGTTGCAGATATGGTTCGCAAGCAGCATTGAAAATAGTGGTCTTACCTTTTGCCATTACTGCTGTCATTACAATATTAGCGGTACCGGTTACAGATGGCTCATCTAACAATACATAAGTTCCTTTCAAATTGCTTGCCTCAACACTGTAAAAAGTTTCGTTACTGTCGTAATTGAATTTAGCTCCGAGCTTTTCGAAACCGAGAAAGTGAGTGTCTAATCTTCTCCTGCCAATTTTATCACCTCCGGGTTTTGGAAGATATGCATGTTTGAAACGCGTAAGCAAAGGACCCATAATCATAATACTTCCGCGAAGCGATGCTCCTTTCTTTTTGTAAGTATCAGTTTTCAGAAACTCAAGGTTCACATTATCCGCTTTAAACGAATAAGTGTCTTCACTTAGCTTCTCAACTTTTACACCAAGGTCTTGCAGAATATCAATCAGTGCAAGCACATCGCGAATAGCGGGAATGTTAGAGATGGTAATTTTTTCGGGAGTGAGAAGAACAGCACAAAGAATTTGCAGTGCTTCGTTCTTGGCACCCTGCGGAGTTATTTCTCCTTTTAATTTCTTACCACCGATTACTTCGAATGAATTAGACATTAGATGTTAGACATTAGATGTTAGACAATACAGATTCGACATCTAAATTCTTTAATTCCGTCTACCGCATGAATTAAAACAGCAAGAAGCTTTAAACAATATCTTGTGGAGTGGCTAAAAACAAAAATGCCCCGCAAAATTTGCGTGGCATTTTCTGTACTGTCTAAATACTTAATACTAGCTACCTAATACTCTTCTCTAATATTTTTTCTTCTTGAAGTTCTTATTGCGATTTTGTCCTCCTCCGCTTCCATGCCTGAACTTTCCTCCTCCTCCGCCCTTGCGATTATTTTCTTCGCGAGGTTTTTTCATACGATTAGCACGAGCCAATGAATCAATATCCTGACCATCTGTAAGTTTCAATTGTCCTTTAGATAATAGCTTGACATCACTCTTTATCGTTTCATCATTCACAACGTCTCTGCTATAATTCTGATAAACCATTTTCATAAAGTTACCGATACATTGAGTAAAGCCGGCTTGCTTTTCAGGGTCTTCGGTTTTAATAGCTTTCGCAATCAGCGATTCTACATTTTTTCCATAGTGCTTGAACTTTATTCTTGATTGCGGATAAGGAAGTTTTGCAGGTTTCTTTTCAATCTCTTCACGCTCCTTTATTGGATAGGGCGAATCTACTTTGAGTTTATAGTCACTCATAATGAAAAGGTGATCCCATAGTTTATGACGGAAATCTTCCACATTGCGCAAGTGCGGATTGAGTTGCCCCATCAATTCAATAATCTCTTTTGCGAATTGATTTCGCTTCTCCTTATCCTTTTCTTTCAGACAATTTTCCACGATTAACTGCACGTGGCGACCGTATTCTTTCAATACTAACTTACTTCTGCTTGAATTATAATCCATTGTTATTTCGGTTTTATATAAATGATTTTATCAGAAAAATTCTCTGTAGATACTATTGGCTGTTTTGAAGATGATGGAGCAAGTTGAACGAAAGGATTATCAATGCTCAAAAATCAAAAGCCTTTGTGAAGACGATGTAAATATGAAGATTATTCCAGACTTTCCAAGTTTTAAAACTTGGAAAGTTTTTTATCCTTACATCCCTCCGCTCAAAATTTTCACCTTGGCAAACTTGAGCATGATTTTCTTTACTCCGTAAGCATTAAAGAAAATAGATGCAATACGGTTCACTCCACTGCCCTCAATAGAAACCACTTTGCCTTCACCGAATTTTTCGTGTAGCACTTCCATTCCAGTTTGTAAGGTATTTGCATCATCAGGAATAAACGGCTCGCTTGAATGAGATGCAACCGGTTGCGAAATTGGTTTTGGAGAAGCAGGGGAAACAATTCTTGAAAAAGTAGAAATGGGCGGATGTTGTTGCTGGTGTACTTTCGGCTTTTTCAAATCGCCATGATACGACACTACATTTTCGGGAACTTCCTGCAAAAAACGGCTGGCATCGCAATAATTAAGTTGCCCAAATTTGTAGCGCGTGTTAGCATACGTCAAAAACAATCTTGTTTCGGCACGGGTAATTGCCACATAAAATAATCTGCGCTCTTCTTCCAAATCTTCTAAACTATAAAGCGACTGTGCCCCAGGGAAAAGATTTTCTTCCAAGCCTACCACATACACGGTTGGAAATTCCAATCCTTTTGCGGAGTGAATGGTCATCATTTTTACGCTGTCAATATTTTCAGTGCTTTTTTCATCACCGGTCAGCAGCGTTACTGTTTGAAGGAATGAGCCGAGCGTTTTGTCGTTTGCCTGCGCTTCGACTTCGCTCAGCTTGACATCGCCCACCACTTCATCATCTTCTACAAACTCTTTAATAGAGTTCAATAACTCCTGAATGTTTTCATAACGCGCAATGCCTTCTACCGTTTTGTCGTTGTAGAGTTCAGCAATCAACTTTGTTGTTTTACCGATGTGTGCCGCCAAATCATAAGCCGTCATTTTCAATTGCTGCGCAGCAAAACTTTTTATCATCATCACAAATTCTTCAATCGCGTTTTTAGTGCGCGCTGAAAGATCGGTCATGAAAATAGTTTCGAGCACTTCCCACATACTCTTGCCTTCATTCGTGGCGAGGATTCCAATTTTATCAAGAGTTGTTTGACCAATGCCGCGAGCCGGATAATTTATAACGCGCTTCAACGCTTCTTCATCGTTATGATTTACTGTCAGCTTCATATAGCAGAGCAAGTCTTTCACCTCTTTGCGTTGGTAGAAACTCATGCCTCCGTAAATCTTGTACGGAATATTTAATCTGCGGAGAGCTTCCTCAAAAGCTCGCGATTGCGCATTGGTTCGGTAAAGAATTGCGAATTCGTTATTCTTATACTGCTCGCGAAATTTTAATTCAAGAATAGAATCAGCCACCCATCTTCCCTCTTCGTTATCGCTTGGCGTGCGGACAATTTTTATGTCTTCGCCTTTATCATTCTGCGTCCAGATTTCTTTTTTGATTTGATTCTTATTCCGGTGAATCAATTCGTTCGCTGCCTTTACAATCTTTTGAGTGGAGCGGTAATTCTGCTCGAGCTTGTAAACTTTCAGCTCCGGAAAATCCTTTTCAAAATTCAGAATATTGTCAATCGTAGCTCCGCGAAAAGCGTAGATACTTTGCGCATCATCGCCCACTACAGTGATGTTCTGAAACACATCAGCAATTTTGCGAACTATTTCGTATTGCAAATAATTCGTGTCCTGAAACTCATCAATTAAAACGTAACGAAACTTGTGCTGATACCGGTAAAGCACTTCGGGAAATTTTTCGAGAATGATGTGTGTGTTCAGCAGCAAATCATCAAAATCCATTGCTCCGCTTTTGAAGCACCGATCACAATAAAGCTGGTATAGTTTACCGGTTGCCGGTCTTCTTTGGTTTTGGTCTTCGGTTAAAAGTTCTCCATCCAGCAAATATTCTTGCGGAGTAATCAACGAATTCTTCATAGAAGAAATTCGATTATAAACCTGATTGGGTTTGTAGATTTTATCATCCAGCCCCTGCTCTTTGATAATGGTTTTTATCAGCGACTTCGAATCTTCAGCATCGTAAATAGTAAAGTTGGAAGGGTAGCCAATTTTCGGTGCTTCTACTCGTAAAATTCTTGCAAATACCGAATGGAAAGTGCCCATGTAAAGTGAGCGGGCATTGTTGCCCGAAATACTTTCGATGCGGTTGCGCATGGCTTCCGATGCCTTATTGGTAAACGTAAGTGCGAGAATGCCGAAAGGGTCAGCACCGTTTTTCAGCAAGTGGGCAATGCGATAAGTAAGCACGCGTGTTTTGCCCGAGCCGGGACCCGCCACAATCAGCGTTGGTCCATCAGAATTCACTACTGCTTCGCGCTGCACATCATTTAATTCATCTAAATACGACATGAGGCGAAAATAATCGAAGCCAACCGACAGCCCGAAAGAATTTTGAACAGTGGTAGTAAAAAAATTAAAACTCAATACATTTTTACTTTTACCTGAAATGTATTTGCCCCATGCAGCCAAAAGAAATAGTCAGTCGTTTAAATGAAAGCCCTTTCAGGTTTGATGCAAAAACAACGCAGCAGAAACTTGTGTTAATAGAGGAGTTGGCAAAAGCCGGATTTAAAAACAGCGAAGAAATTATTGCCTGCCACGACCGCCTGCTTTGTATTCTCGCTTTCCCTGATAATCAGAAAGTGTTTGATGCCGTGAATAATGCTTTAAAGCAACTGGGGCAGAAAACAAAAATATTTCTCGAAAATGCAAGTGACAGCGAAGTATGGAAACTGACTGAATCAGCTATTGCCCATTCAGTTATCCGTTCCTCGTTTAGCTATGAAATGATAAGATGGTTGGTGGAAAATTATCCGGATGAAGTTTCTTTCTCAGGTTGTGAGGCAGCGAAAGAAGTAGTAGGCAGCGTGTTTAAGCAGATTCTTCCACCTGCTGTTGGCGAAGCGCTTTTTGATAATCATGAACATTCGCTCGAAACATTGGCGAAGAAAGTAACCGCTAATACAAAATCATTGGATGTGCTTCGCTGGACATTAACCCAGTTTGCTTCTTCGTCTATTCCGGACAAATCGAAGGAACAGCTTTTTGAACAGCTTTGTATTTATGTTGACTGGCAAACGAATGCATTTTCACCTACCCGTACTTTTGCCCGCGCCAACTATGGCAAGAAATTTTTCTTCCATTCATCCAATCTGATTCACCATGCCGACCTCAGGAAAATTTTCAGCGACAAAAAACTTCACCCCGTTGCTTTAAATACTGCGGAGAAAAAAAATCTGTGCGACATTGCCAAAGGCGTGCTTTGCTCCAACTACCGCGAAATTGACCCCATCACTTATGCAGAGAATACCGATACGGAGTTGTACGACATCGGTCGCGGCATTACCATCGCCCTTTATTACATGCGCCCTTCGTGGCGGCTGAGTTGCGAAAGCTATGTTTCCTATATGGCGTTTCGCAACGGTGTGCCGGTTTCCTACGGAGGAGGTTGGATGTTTTTCGACCGCACCAAATTGGCGGGCAATGTATTTCCTGCATTTCGCGGAGGTGAGTCAGCTTATTTGTTTGCGCATTTATACCGGCTGTATCATCTGCGATTTGGAGCGAATTGTTTTCAGGTGGCACCCTACCAGATTGGTCAGAAGAACGAAGATGCCATTACCTCCGGTGCATTTTGGTTTTATCATCGTTTGGGTTTTCGCCCGAATGATAAGAAGTTACAGGCTTTAGCAGAAGAAGAGTCAGCTAAACGAATTGCCGATAAAAAATATCGTTCACCGGCAGCGGTGCTGCGCAAGTTTGCCAACACCGAAATGATTTTGAATCTGTCTCCCCACATACATGTATCGCACCAGGAAGTGTTAGTGCAAATGCAAAAGATAGTTACGGAGAAGTATTCGGGAAACTTCGCTGATTATTTTGAATTATCCTTTTCTGCTTTACAAAAAGCAGCAAGGCAACATAAACTGAACGTTGCAACGCATCTTCAAAGCAATCTGCCCGCCATGGAACTTTGCGGAATAGCAGCAGCATTCAGCAACTATTCCGGCTTCAGCAAAAACGATTTGAAAAAATTTATTTCAGCCATGGAAGAAAAAGGTTTTGGAAGCGAGAAAAAGTTTTACGAAATATTCGGTTCAATAGGAAAATTGCGAAAGGATATTTACAGCTTAACAAAATACAAAGATGCCATCGCTTAAAGCGATGGCATATCTAATTTAGCCCCCCAAACATTTTTCCATCGGCTGCTTTGGCTTTGTTATTTTTAGATTGAAAAAATCAGTTTTGAGTTTACACCTGCCAAAGCATATCTTTGTTGAAAATTACAATTATGGGTTTATTACTTGCTGACGAGCTTAAA
>JBKJJB010000159.1:0-2817 GCA_046598235.1 Chitinophagales bacterium | reverse complement strand
CTTTCAGATATTTTAATTCTTCGCGGGCAGTCACTAATTTTTTATCAATCAGGTCTTTAAATTCTTTCAACTCATCATCGCTATAGCGTAAGTCCATATCTTTTGTTGCTTTATATTTTTTCAGGGGTTCTTTTTGTTTGGGTTTAGCTTCAGCTATGTACAACTGTTTCTTAACCGGCTGTGGCACATCTCTTCGTAACTGTGGCAATGCTTTCTTATTTGCTTTACCCGGTTTAGCTGGTTTTACTTTAACCGGAACAGCTGCTTTCACTTTAACGGGTGCTGCCACTTTCTTAGCTAAAGGTTTTACCGGTGCTGCTTTCTTTACCGCTTTGGGTTTCACAACCACTTTCGGCTTTGCAACCACTTTCTTCTTTTTCACAAAGGGTTTTGCCTTCGCTTTCACCAGCACTTTTTTCTTTGCTACGGGTTTAGCTTTCTTCACAGGCTTTGCTACTTTTTTAGCTTTAGCTACAACCTTTTTTACCGGCTTGGCACTTTTTTTAGCTACCGGTTTGCTCTTTGATTTAGCAACTGGTTTTACGCTCTTCTTTGCGGTCGGCTTCTTCTTATCTTTTGCTTTAGACTTTGCCATATTTAAAAATTTAGCCGCGAATCTAACCAAATTCTTTATTCCTGCCATTGGTGATGTTTTTTTTAGAGTCAGCAAAAATAACCGCCTTTTAATGGCTGCCAACTTAATTTGGTTTTATTTGAATCGTATTGAATTTTAGCGTACAAAAATATCTCCTTGCAGAAACAGAAATTCTATAGTCACTTACTTAACTTTCGCTTACACCAGCATAGTTCAGCCACCCTGTGTAGTGAGTTGAAAATTGACGGACATTCCGTTCCGGTATTTATAAATGAATTTTGGACTGCCCAACAGCGGCAGGCAAATGCCATTCACGAAGTATCGTACCGCGCTTGCTTTAAGCCGCAACTTCCGCGCTTTTTCATCAACCTGTTTACTTTAAAAAACAGCACGGTTTACGACCCTTTCAATGGTCGCGGAACAACCGTTATTGAAGCTGCACTGCTTGGCAGAAATGTAATTGCCAATGATGTAAATCCGCTGAGTTTGATTCTCACCCGTCCGCGTATATCTGTTCCCTCTTTGCAAGCAATTGAAAAGCGGCTGATGGAAATTCTATTTAGCAAACAAGCAAAAGCAGATATTGACCTTTCGATGTTTTACCACCCCGATACACTTTCTGAAATTGTTTCGCTCAAAAATTACCTCATAGAGCAACATGCTTCGGGAAAAGAAGATGATGCCGACCGCTGGATACGAATGGTTGCAACCAACCGACTTACAGGGCATTCGAACGGATTCTTTTCGGTTTACACACTGCCGCCCAATCAGGCAGTTACAGCCGCCAGGCAGACAAAGATAAATGCTGCCAGAAATCAGAAGCCCGAGTACCGCGATGTGCGCAAACTCATTCTGAAAAAGACAAAGGTTTTGTTGCGCGATATAAATGAGCATCCTGCTAATAAACTGTCTTCTGTTTTTCTGAACAAAGATGCTTCTGAAACAAAAGCTATTAAGAATGATTCTGTTTCACTTACCGTTACCTCCCCTCCTTTTCTAGATGTAGTTCAATATGCCGATGACAACTGGCTGCGATGCTGGTTTAATGATATTGACATCGAACAGGTTTCGAAAAAGATAACCATGAGCAAAACAGTAAAGGACTGGAGCGAAAAAATGCAGTCTGTTTTCAATGAACTGTACCGGATTACACAAAAAAATGGAGTAGTGGCTTTTGAAGTAGGCGAAGTGCGCAATGGAAAAATAAAACTGGAGGAAGTGGTGGTTCCCTTAGGTATAAAAGCAGGATTCGATTGCGAAGCCATTGTTATCAACGAGCAGAATTTTACTAAAACCGCCAACATCTGGGGAGTGAGCAACAATAAGAGTGGAACCAACTCTAACCGCATTGTGGTGTTCAGGAAAAAATGAAAATCATTTCAGCATTTCTTCTCTCGACTTGGGCTTGCGATCAATCTGCCACAAAAAATCTTTAAGTTGATATTGCTCGGTAGTGAGCATTTTCATGGGAGTGAAAACTGCTTCCGGCTTTTTGAGGAAAGCAATCTTATCAATCTTTTTATCCTTAAAATAAATAGTAATGTTGGCTGATAATACTTTGTTGTTGCCTACATATTTATCTTTTTCATCTTTCCCGAAATAAAGACTTTCAGCATTGCCCATTACATCTACCTTACGCATTTCGTTGTCTTCAAAATAACCGAATATGTCAATGCCTTTTATCTGGTCGAAATACTTTTTGCCCGAAGGAGAAATGATAAAGCCCGACTTATAAATCTCAAACTTATCTGCCTTCTTATTCTTTGTATGCAAATAGGCAGTATCGCCACTTATCTGAATATTATCGCTCCATATCACCGGCTTGTAATACATGCGAAAAGTAGAATCCTCGAACGAATAATAAAGCGAATCGCACACACCCTGCATCTCTTTCATAAACATCCGTACTTTGTGATAAGCAAAGAAATTTTTTACCGTGTCGGTGGCAGACTTATTCATGCACTTCAAGGTATCGGAGGTAAGGAAAAGCGAATCCTTATCCATCTTATAAATCAGTAGCGGCTTTTGAGTTGCCATAATAAACTGCTGCGAGTCAATAAACTCACCGTAGTTACCATGTATCTCAGTTTCCATACTTGAGTCCACCCAAACAAAACTTCCAACTGCTTTACCAAAACCGCGAAAACGCTCATAATAAAGACTGTCACCTACTAACCTTTGTGGTGGATTTACAACAATGGTATTTTTTCCAAAAGAAGAAA
>JBKJJB010000139.1:0-13948 GCA_046598235.1 Chitinophagales bacterium | reverse complement strand
TTCTGAATTTTGAAGCTGCTGCTTGCGCTGTTCTAACTCGGTAAGTGATTTTAATCCTTGTTTGTAAAGTTCCTCTTGTCGTTTGTACTGGTCTTGCGCAATTTTAAATTCCGTTTTTGCTGCTTCAAACGCCATACTGTCGCTTTGCACGTTGAGGGTTGCCTGTTTAATTTTGTTGCGAAGCATTTCCATATTCAACTCGCGTGCTTCGTAAGTTGCTTTAAGCTGGTTTTGAATGGCTCCTACTTTATCTCTGTAAAAATCAACGGTACCTTCTTTGGCCTTTATTTGTTCTTCGGTTCTTTGTAATAGTTCTGGGTCTAAATAATTTTCCTTTACCTCGGTAATTTTTAAAATGGTGTCGCCTTTGTTTACTATGTCTCCTTCCTTTACATACCATTTTTCAATCCTTCCGGCTATGATAGAATTCAACTCCTGCGGACGTTGTTCGGGCGAACGGGTAGTAATAAGCCCGGGGGCTTGTATATTTTGTGTCCATGGCAAAAACAAAAGTGCAAGGACGCCAAGGCTGAGACCTATCATCCACCTAATAATGTTAGTGTCGTCATCCGTATCAAATGCTTTTTTGAACGAGGTGAACTCTTGTTTTTCTTTTAATAAAAAATTGTTGTCTTTATTTAGCCACATAAATTATTCGCACAGTGATTTCAAATTATAAACTAAGGCGTTTAAACATTTTCCGATACTCAGTAGTTTGGCTTACCTTTTCAAAGCTTCCGAATTCAACAATTTCTCCCTTTTCAAGAAGAATCACTTTATTGCAGTTTCGTGCAAAATTTTCATCGTTTGTAACCACAATTAACGTGAATTGATGTTTATCATCGGTTAGATTTTTTACCATTTTTTCTTGCTCTACTCTTTCAAGTGAACTCCAGCAATCTTCTAATAACAAAAGTCGTGGCTTCGTCAATAAAGCTCTGGTTAGAAGAATTTTGTTAATAATGTTTCGGGGGAGTCTTTTACCAATGGAATCGACCATAGTGTCCAATCCGTTATTGAGCGATTGCAAATAAGGAAGCAAGCCTGTTTGTTCTGCTACTTCAAGTATAAAAGGAGTAGATATGGTATTGTCTCCTAGAGTTAGGTTCTCATAAAGGGTACCGGAGAACAAATCTGTAGTGGCAGGTAAAATGCCGATTTCTTGCCGCAGTTTTTGAAGATTGTAATTACCAAGAGGATAGCCATTAAAAAGAAGGTTACCATCATAATTCAGATACCCCCCAGTGAAGAGTTTAAGTAAAGTTGTTTTGCCCGAACTTTGCGAACCAAATATGCAGACCTTTTCTCCGCTCTTAATTTCAAAATTTAAGTTTCTTAAAACATAATGATCGTTATCGTTAAAACGGTACGATAGGTTTTCAACATTTATCTGAATGCCATTTGCATTGCTTACTTCCAATACATCTAAACCATTTTCTCTTTCTACCGGCTTATCTAAAACCTTACTCACCTTTTCAAGTGAAGTAAGCATATCATACACTACATCCAAGCTGCCGATAATTCTCTCGACCGAATTCAGCAACATAATGATGACAATTTCGCTGGCAATAAACTGACCGATATTGATTTGCTGATTAATAACCAGCACAGCTCCGAGTACAAGCAAGGCTGCAGTAATCACCACCTTAAACATCACGAAAGCCCAATACTGAATTTTGAGCACTTTAAAATGTTCTGCCCGCGCATCAAGGTAGCTGCTTACTAATACATCAGCTTTACGCGCAGGGAAATCGTTCATGCCCATAAACTTTAATGTTTTAATAGTGCGGGCAACTTCCTCTAACCAATGACCCACTTCATATTTGTAATTACTTTCCTCTAACGAAGTAGTAATGCCTTTGGGGTATGTAAAGCGCAGAATAAGATACATTAGTACAAGCAACAACACTCCAAAAGCTAAAAAAGAAGCGTGGTAAAGTGAAAGTAGAATTAAGCCAAAAAAAATCTGAATGGAAGCAGATGGAAGCTCAAGCAAGACTTTAGTAAGCCCTTTTTGTAATGATGCTATATCGAAAAAGCGATTGACCAACTCAGGTAAATAGTAATCGTCAATAGCCATTAAATCAAGCCGGGGTATTTTATAAGCAAACTGTAAACTAAACCGCGCAAAAATTCTGCGCTGGATTCTTTCATTCACTTTCATTTGCAGAATGGTCAACCATCCGTTAAGCATAACGCCCAAAACCACAATGGAAATCAGTATTACAAGCGAAGTGCTTACTAAGCCGCCAAACAACAAATTGATAATGGACTGGATGCCGAGAGGAATAGAAAGATATATAAAGCCGCTTAGAATGGCAAAGAAATAAATATGAAGCAGTTCTCTCTTCTCAAGAGCCATCAGTTTCCAAAAGCGGGATAATGGTTTGTTGGTGTTCATATCGGTCATGTTGTACCGTAGTTAAATTAAATATCAGATGCGAATCAATACTTTTTTGTTTAGCTGCTAATCCTGAACCGGAGCGAATTTATTTTCTCTGAGGTATAGTGGAACAAAATTTTCTACAAAAGCGTTCCACGGATTGATAAGAGGCATAGGGGCTTTGTAATACAACGGCATTGATTTTATGTTGAATGGCAGAAGGGATACCCGCTCATGATGTTTGCGCATATATTTTTTTATTGCAATGGCTTGAATAGGATCTG
The DNA here is from genome assembly GCA_046598235.1 of Chitinophagales bacterium. Taxonomy (GTDB): domain Bacteria; phylum Bacteroidota; class Bacteroidia; order Chitinophagales; family LD1; genus Bog-950. Next base: position 11,281 of record JBKJJB010000139.1, on the reverse strand, counting down.
TAGCAACAGCTATATTTTTAAAATTCATTTTATGCGCCAACTCAACTCCGTAAGCAATGTTTTCGATAGAGTGCAGTGCTTTGTCTTCTATAAAAGTATGCTGCGTAGGAATACCCATACTGTCAGCCATCATTTTCATAATTACGGACTCAATATAAGGACTGTGAACAGCACTGCCGGAAAAAATAATGTTTCGTGCTATTCCTGTTTCATATAATTCTTTTGCCCAAAGCAATCTTGCCTTAAATACAGGATTTATTTTTGCAGAATCGTAGGGTAATCCGGGAACAATTACAACATCAAAGGGGGCATTGATAATACTTTTGTTGTAAGTGGCTGCGGAATGATGATGAAAAATTTCGCAGGAACTAAAACCAACAGTGACCAATAGGCAGATTGCATAAAATATACTTTGCTGCCAGATTCGGGTTTTGTGGTATCGAAGTATGACCCTGTTATTTCGTGTTCTATGAGTTGGAATCATACCTCTTGTTTTTTAATTCGTTTAAACTTTTTCAATGGTTGCTACCAACCTTTCCGCTTGTTCCCAATTCATGTTAACAATCGGAACGGCATGAAATTCAATTTCGCTTTTCGGGAACTCAATCTTTAATCGTTTTTCAATTTCCGGAAATAGCAGCCCCTTAGTAAGGGCAATCAGCATAAATCTGTTTTCGAGAATCACCCCTGTTTCTGTTTTGCTGTATTGTTGCACTTTTTCTAACAATTTGGTATTAAGAACTAAATTTTCTTCTGCTAGAAATTCTGCGATTCTAACGGCTGTAATTCCGTCAGTTGTTAGTATGGTAATTTGAATCATTGCTTTTATTTTGATAATGTTTTTTTAGAAAGTGCTGTTGCATATTTTTGAATTGTTTTCTTATTAATTATTTTTTCATTGTCAATGCGGAGTAAGACTTTTAAACCTGTGTATTGACGGATAAATTCTTCAGTGGTAGTTACAGGGTTCCCATTAAATATTATTCCTTTAATAGGGATGTTTCTATGTTGGAGTGCTTCTACAGAAAGTAAAGTGTGATTTATACTTCCGAGATAATTTTGAGAAACTAAAATTACTTCTGTCTTCAGTTTTTTAATGAGGTCTATCATTAAGAAGTTTTTTTTGATGGGCACCATCAAACCGCCTGCGCCTTCAATTACAAGAGTGCCTGTATGTTTAGGCGGCTGTATTTTTTTAGGCTTTATCTTAATGTTATCGTAAAGCGCAGCAGCATGTGGCGACATTGGCTGAGTGAGGCGAAACGCTTCGGGATAAAATTTAGATTTCTTATTGCTGACCAAATTTTTCACCTTCATGGTGTCTGTATTTTTTAAATCACCTGCCTGTATGGGTTTCCAGTAATCTGCTTTTAGGGCTTCTACAAGAATTGCAGAAACAACTGTTTTGCCAATACCGGTTCCAATGCCTGTAACAAATATTCTTTTCATGTTAATGGTTTGTTTTAAAAGTGAGCCGATGTCCGGGAATTAATTCATTGAATTTTCCTTTTTCATAAACAAGATTTCCATTTACAAAAGTGTGTGTTACTTTGGTTGTAAATGTTGTTCCTTCCAATGGCGACCAGCCACATTTGTAAAATAAATTTTGTTTGGCAACCGTCCAGCTTGCGTTCAAGTCCACTAAGGTTAAATCGGCAAAAAATCCTTCTCTGATAAATCCTCTTTTTTGAATACCATAAAGTATTGCCGGATTGTGACACATTTTCTCCACTATTTTTTCTAAAGAAATAAGTCCTTGTTTATAAAATTCAAGCATTGCATTCAACGAGTGCTGAACCATAGGTGCTCCAGATGGTGATTTAAAATAGGGTTGTTGCTTTTCATCTAGAGTATGCGGGGCGTGGTCGGTGGTAACAATATCTATTCGGTCATCAATCAATGCTTGTAAAAGACCTTGTTTGTCATGTTCCGTTTTTATGGCAGGATTCCATTTTATCAGCATCCCTAAACGCTGATAATCTTTGTCGGAAAACCAAAGATGATGAACCGAAACTTCGGTGGTTATTTTTTTTTCTGAAAGAGGAATGTCGTTTTGAAATAAATGTGTTTCGGCTTCGGTGGACAAATGAAGGATGTGTAGTCGTGCGTTGTGCTTTCGGGCAAGTTCAATAGCATGTTTTGTTGCTTGATAACATGCCTCTCTGCTTCGTATAAGCGGATGAAATTCAACGGGAACATTATCCCCATATTTTTCTCTGTAAATATTTTCGTTTGCTTCAATAATTTGTTCTTTCTCTGAATGAATGGCAATGACGGATTTGCAATTGGCAAAAAGTTTTTCCATCGTTTCGGGATTGTCGGCAAGAAGATTTCCCTTTTTAGTAAAATACAGTCCATCGTCTGAAACACCAATGATATCAGAGGAATCAATACTTATTACTTCATCTATGTTTTCTCTGTTTACTCCCAAGAAAAATGCATAATTGGCAAATGATTTTTTAGAAGCGATGCTGTACTTGTCAGCCAAAGTTTCGATTGATAAAGCATTAGGAAAGGTATTCGGCATATCAATAAATGAAGTTACACCACCGGCAACAGCAGCTTTGCTTTCCGTGTAGAGGTCGCCTTTGTGTGTTAGTCCGGGTTCACGAAAGTGTACTTGTCCGTCAATGATGCCGGGAAATAAATATTTACCGGTTGCATTAATTGTATTCGGGTTTTCGGGCAGTGTAAGTTGACTGCCTATTTTTGTGATAACTCCGTTTTCAATAAGAACATCACCCAAAAAGGTTTTTCCTTCATTTATTATGATGGCATTTTTGATGAGTGTTGTTGGATCCATTCCTTTATACTTTTTAGTTTCCATTTCAACTTTTCGATTTGCTTCTGTAATGCTTCTATTGTTTATTTGGTTGCCTCTGACGGATAATAAAGTGTCGCCCTATTAAAGGGCGACACTTACCCACCTACATTAGCCCAGAGTTTGAGATAACCTATTGGTAAGTGGGTTTGTTAGTTTACCAAGATGAACGAGCACGTGATGTTTCGGGATAAAATGTAACCTGCCCTGAACCAATGTCGTGCGTTCCTCCAACTATTCCTATTTCACCGGATTCAATCATTTCGTTCAAAATGGGGCTTCGCTCCATAATTGATTTTACAGTTCGCTTTACATTGATAGTTGCTACCTTTTCTACAAATTCTCCGTTGCCGGAATTACGGTTTTCTGTGGTTGTGGTTTCGTCATCAACAGCAGGTCTTATTTTGGAAAGTAAGGCGGTGAGGTTGCCCATTTCAACATGGTCGCAAGCGCCTTTTACTGCTCCACATTTTGTATGACCTAATACAACAATAATTTTTGAACCTGCCACTTTGCAGGCAAATTCCATACTGCCTAAAATATCTTCGTTTAAAATATTTCCCGCTATTCTGATACTGAAAACATCTCCAAGACCCTGGTCGAAAATTAATTCAGCAGAAGTTCGGCTGTCAATGCAGCTAAGGATTACAGCAAAGGGATGTTGCCCGTCTGATGTTTCATTTGCCTGTTGTAATAGGTTGCGGTTTATTTTAAGATTGTTTACAAATCTTTTGTTCCCTTCTTTTAATAATTCCATTGCCATTGAAGGAGTGATGGATGCTTGTATTTCTTTGGTTAAAGTTTTCATTTGTTTTAGTTTTAAGATTTATAAAATGGTTAAGAATATTTGGCCGGTTCGATAAAATTTATCATTTCCACAGTGATGTTTTTGGTTTTTGCATTACTTGTATAATCTTTAATTAACTCGACTACATCATATGCAATGGATACCGATTTTGAGCAGTCAATAACTACCTTTGAATTTTCGGGAATGCTTTCCAATGCGTTTACCACACTTGCTTTATTGAAAAAGGAAACTTCCTCGGCAAGTGTTAGATGATAAACCTTTTGACCATTTTCTGTGGTGATTATTTCCTTCATGTGGTGCGAATTGCGATAACTATGTAGCAAAGCGTAAAAACCACCAACTATCATTCCTACTGTAATTCCCTTTAATAAATCAGTTGCCAGTATAGCAACAACGGTTGCGGTAAACGGAACGAATTGCTCCCATCCTAGTTTATACATCTGTTTAAAGAGTGACGGTTTTGCTAATTTATAACCTACCACTAACAAGATGGCCGCCAAACTTGCCAATGGTATCATATTCAAAACACCGGCAATTGTAAGGGCGCTTATCAATAGGAATACTCCGTGAAGAATAGCCGACATTTTTGTTTTACCTCCAAAGTTGATGTTTGCCGAACTGCGAACAATTACCTGTGTAATTGGCAAACCACCTATTAAGCCGGAAATTACATTACCCAAACCTTGTGCTTTCAATTCTCTGTTCGTTGGCGTAACTCTTTTATCGGGATCCATTTTGTCGGTAGCTTCCACACAAAGCAAAGTTTCTAAACTCGCAACAATGGCTAATACAATGGCTATCTTCCAAACTTCAATATTTGTTATTGCCGAAAAATCAGGAAAAGTGAACTGGCTAAAAAAACCGGATAGGCTATCGGGAACCGGTATCCTAACTACTTGCTCGGGATTTAAACTCAAATTTAAAATTCCGTTTTGGTAAAAATAATTCATTGCTATACCAAGTACTACCACTACAAGTGGTCCTTGTATCATTTGAAATATCTTATGCTTCTTGGTTAGTACCACATCCCAAAGTATAAGTATGCCTAATGAAATTGCGCTAATCAGCAATGCCCCGGGAGTAAGAAAATCGAACGCTCTAAAAATTTCGGTGAAAGTAGTTTGACCATCTGCCTGAAAAAAAGCATCGTCACCAAAAGCGTCTTTGTCCCATCCTAAAGCGTGAGGTATTTGTTTAAGAATAATCAACAATCCTATGCCTGTCAGCATACCCTTGATTACTGACGATGGAAAGAAGTACGCTATGAAACCTGCTTTAGCATAACCTAAAATAAGTTGGATAATACCAGCTAAAACTACAGCCACTAAAAATGCTTCCCACGAGCCGCCTAAAGTTGCAATAGAAGTTAATACAATAACGGCTAGGCCTGCGGCAGGTCCACTTACACCTAAAGGAGAACCGCTTGCAGTGCCTACCACAATTCCACCAATAATTCCTGCAATGATTCCCGCAAACAATGGTGCACCAGAGGCAAGAGCAATACCGAGACAAAGAGGCACGGCTACAAAAAATACGATAATACTTGCCGGTAAATCGTTTTTGATTTCTTTAAAGAGGTGTTTCATAGTTATAAATTTGTTTCAAGTGCAATGATAGCAAAATAATTTTAAATGATAGTATTACTATTAACAAAAATTGCTTTACTTTGCTGAAATATTTTTCCCCTTATGGATTTATACCTGAAAATTACGATGAACGAAAAGCTGTTTCTGCGAAACCCGGAAGAAACAGAGTTGGGTAAAAACATTATTCAGCAAAGTATCAGGCTAATCCACAAAATAGGATTTGAGGCATTTACCTTTAAAAAGTTGGCGGTTGAAATTGGAACTACGGAAGCTGGCGTTTACCGTTATTTTGAAAATAAACAACTCTTGCTTATTTATATTGTTGACTGGTATTGGGCTTGGCAGGAATACCGCTTGCTCTTTCATACAAATAATGTAAAGAAGCCTGAAACGAAATTAAAAAAGGCGATAACCCTGCTTTCTGCACCTGTTGTTGATGATGTGTCTACGCCCTACATAAATGAAACACTGCTTTACGAAATTGTAATGTCGGAAGGGGCAAAATCTTATTTAACGAGAAATATAACCGAGTATAACGAAGCAAAATTATTCAAGCCGTATAAGGATTTATGCGGACGGATTGCAGATATAATTAAGGAATGTAATCCTAAATACAAATTTCCCCGTTCATTGGCTTCCACTATTATTGAAATGGCACACGCTCAAAGCTTCTATATGAAAAACCTCCCTTCGCTGACAGATTTTGGAAACTCTAAGGATGAAACAAAAGTCGCGACCTTCTTAGTGGATATGGTGTTTTCGACTATCAGGATTTCATAATTACAGGCAACAGGGCCGGTTAAGATGATGAGCAGAATAGTTATGTAAACGAGAGCTTGGTTACCGATTTTGGTAAGACGAAAGAGGAACGTGAAATAATACCTTTTCTGAACGATTTGGTTTTTACAAGTTTGAAGAAAAGTTAGTTTTTTCAAATCGGAAATTTACGTAGGTCATTCACCATCAAGGTGCAAAACATAGCCCGCATTAAAATAGAGCAGCCATTCCGATTTGAATTTGCTGTTGCCGAAACGCGGAGTGCAGGTGGTGTAATAATGCTCGCCTATTTTTTTATTACTCGCGTAGTCTTCCGCCTCGGAAACCCCAATGCAGGAAATTGCAAAGTGTAAAAACTGAATTATTTATGGAACTCAATGATGAAAGTTTCGGGGATTATACTTTCTTTCTGCCTTCTTTTGCGAATGGAGTTCCTTCTTCTTTCGGATTGCCTCTTTTACTTCTCTAGGAACCTTAGTAGGAATTCTCTTCTTTTCTTTTTTTAATGCCTTCTCCAGCATCAGGTAAAACTTCTTAATCACATGCTCCTTGTTGGCTGACTGCGAACGGTGCTGACTACTGCAAATTCTAAACGCTCCTTCTTCGTTAATTCTGTTTTTCCACTTGGTTGCAAACTTTTCTTTCTCTTCTTTTTTCAGCAAAGCAGATTTATCAATATCGAATATCAGTTCCACTTTTGTTTCGGTGGTGTTTACATGCTGCCCACCAGCTCCACTGCTGCGGCTGGTACGGAAGCTAAATTCACTTTCAAAATTTCTTTTCATAAAGACATGATAAAAATCAAACTTCTTTCTAAAGCCGTTGTTTTAATTCACATTTGCGCTGCAATTTAAGCAACATGAACTCAATTATCCGAAAACTATTCATCCTTGTTCTACCTTTACTTTTCATTTTCTACATCATCAGTTGTAATCTCAAAAAATCTTCCGTTGTTGTTTTAGATATTGCTGCCAAGCCGTTCGAAAAACTTTCGGAGTATAATTTTTTCAGCGGGGTAATAAACGAACTGAAACCCAATGCGCGTGTCCTCCCCTACGATTTAATTACTCCGCTCTTTACCGACTACGCCCACAAAGCCCGTTTCGTGTATATGCCCGATGGAAGGAGCGCTGATTACGACACCACTAAAGTACTTCAGTTGCCTATAGGTTCATGCCTTATCAAAAACTTCTTCTACCCGGCCGATTTCAGAAAGCCTAATGAAAACAAAAGAATTATTGAAACCCGCCTGTTGGTTCACCGCGATAAAGGATGGGATGCTTTGACTTATATATGGAACGATGAACAAACAGAAGCTATGCTTGAAATTGCAGGTGACATCAAGAAGGTTTCCTGGACGCATTACGATGGTTCTAGAAAAGAAATTGATTACCTGATTCCTAATAAGAACCAATGCAAGGGATGCCACTGGAGCAATGGTATTAATATTGTTCCTATAGGACCGAAGGTGCGCAATCTGAACCGCGATTTTGATTATGATACGATAAAAGAAAACCAATTAGTACATTGGACCAAAGAAGGTTTCCTGAAAAATGCTCCTGCTCCTGAAAATGCTCCGCGCCTTGCAGGATATCTTGATTCGGTTCATTACATCGTTGATCAGCGAGCCCGGGCTTACATGGAAGTAAACTGCGGACATTGTCATAATCCTGTTGGTCCCGCATATACTTCAGGATTACTGCTGAATCTGGAGAACCAGAATATGGAGAACCTCGGGTTCTGCAAACCTCCTGTAGCAGCGGGCAAGGCAACTGGCAATCGCCTTTTCGACATTGTGCCGGGCAAACCCGATGAATCTATCTTAATGTATCGTATAGAAACAGATGACCCAGGTATGCGTATGCCCGAAGTAGGTCGCTCAATAAGACATGTGGAAGGTGTTGAACTGCTCCACCGCTGGATAAGCGAAATGAAACCCGATGCATGTAAGGTGAAGTAAATACAAGCAAATTACTTCAACAAAGTTATAAGGTGTCAATTGATACTCTCGTGCCATTTACGCTAAGCCATTCGCTTTCAAATACCCAACACTTTCTTCATATTTTGAGTTTTTAATAATCCATATTGGCTTATTAGCAGGTTAGTTTGTGTTTTTAGAGGATAATATTGAGTTACTGAAAAAGTAACTAACAGATGTGAGAAATTAGTTTGAGCTTTCTGCACTTTAGTTTGCCTATTTGCCATACACACATTAAAACAAAAACATGCTGCTACTCAACATTCAACGCATTCTTAAAGCCCGTGGTATTGATCAGGTTTATACCTTTTTGGTAAAAAGCGGCTTCGTGCCTTTTACAGCACATAAGTATAAAAACAGCAAGGTAGAGCATATACGACTTGACCACATAGAGCGTCTTTGTATTCTGCTAAACTGCACACCTAATGAGTTGTTCGAATGGATTCCTAACGATTTGCTGGATGACAAGCCCAACCATCCTCTTCAAAAAATACGCAGACGCGATAAGCGGCTTAACCTGCTTAAGATGATAGCTGATATACCAGTTGATAAATTTGACGAGGTGGAGAAGTTTCTTGCGGGGGTAAACTAATCCGATTCTTATTTCCCTTTAAATTCCGCATTCCTTTTCTCTACAAAAGCAGCCATGCCTTCTTTCTGATCTTCGGAGGCAAAGGTGAGGTAAAAGTTCTTGCGCTCGAAGATTAAGCCTTCATCGAGAGTGGAGTTGAAAGCATTGTTTACCGCTTCCTTTGCTAGTTTTACTGCAATGGGAGATTGTTTCGCAATCTCTTTAGCGAGTTTAATTGTTTCGGTAAGTAATAATTCAACAGGTACAATGCGGTTTATCATGCCCCTTTGTAAGGCTTCTTCGGCAGCAATGAATTTACCGGTTAGTACTAATTCCATAGCAGTTACTTTTCCAACGGTGCGTGTAAGGCGCTGAGTGCCTCCTGCACCGGGCATGGTTCCTATCTTTATTTCAGGTTGACCGAAGCGGGCAGTTTCGCTGGCTATAATCATATCGCAGGTCATGGCGAGTTCGCAGCCACCTCCTAATGCAAAGCCGCTAACGGCTGCAATGATGGGTTTCTTCGTTTTCTTAATCTGGTCCCAAGTGCTAAACTGATCCATGTTTACCATATCAATTGCAGTAGCGTTTGCCATTTGCTTAATATCGGCTCCTGCGGCAAATACTTTTTCTCCTCCTGTAAGGATGATAACCCGTACGTTATCATCTTCGTCTAACTCGCGTAAGGTATCGCGTATTTCCAACATCAACTGGCGGTTAAGCGCGTTAAGTTCTTTGGGACGATTGAGTTCAATGAGGGCAACAAACTTTTCGTAGCGCGGGTTTACTTTGATGAATTCGGGCATGAGAGATATTTTAGATTTTGGAAGTGTGATTTTGGATTTGAATACTGAATAAATCTACGCATTGATTCGAGAAGGTGAAATAAATTTTGTGTAAAGTACACCGGAAACTAAGCCAATAGTGGCACCTAAAATTCCTCCGGCAATTACATCGCCAGGATAGTGAACACCCACATATACCTGCGAGAAACAAACGAGCGAAGCCCAAATAACCAGAATAATTGCTGTTCTTCTTTTCCTTCGAACCATAGAAAGAAAAGTAGCCATGCCGAAACTGTTAGTAGCATGTGAAGAAACAAAACTAAAACCGTTTCCGCATTGCTCTATAATAAGCCGGTTTAGTACAAGTGGGTCGTTACAGGGGCGAATGCGATGAACCATAGGTTTAATAAGAGACGCTGAAATCTGGTCGGTGAGCAGAAAGGTAAGCGCGCCTACGGCAGCTATCTTTAAAAAGTATCGGGGGAAAGCACGATACATGATTGCGGCAAACACCAAATAACAGGTTGCCATAAATGTTCTCTCTCTGATTATCGGGCAAAGGATGTCGAACACATCATTCGCCATTGTTTGGTTGACGAAGTAAAAGAACCGAAGGTCGAATTGTTGGAGTGTTTCCATTATATCTTTTGAGCTAAAAGAATTAAGCGCGGTGATGAAGACGAAACAAATTCATCCAATTCATAATCTCCAAAAGTGCTCTTTAATTCTAACCCTGCTACTTTCAACATCTTTTCAAATTTAAAAAGATTGATGACTTTTAATTGCTCTTCGAAGTTACAATCCTCCCCTGCTTCCGTTAGAAACTCAATCTTCTTTTTTATAAAGCCATTCTCCAATCTCTTTTGAATATGAAACTGCACCTTTCCTCTTTGAACAATTTCGCGTGGCTTCATATTCTTTACTGCCCATTCGGTATTGATGTAATCTAATACTAAGGTTCCCCCTTTCTTTAAACTTGCAGCAAATGCTTTCATAGCTTTTAAATCCTCTTCATCCTCCTCAAAATATCCGAAGCTGCTGAACAGATTAAACACATAATCAAACTCATTTGCTTTATACACATCGCGAATATCCTGCATTGCAAACTTCAGTTGAGAGGTTTCAAACTCCTTAGCATACTCAATACTGTTGTGCGAAAGGTCAATGCCGGTAACATCAAATCCGAGCTTTGCGAGTGTGCGCGAGTGTCTCCCTTTGCCACAGGCGGCATCTAAAACTTTTACGTCTTCTTTCATGTTCAGAAAAGAAGTAATCACTTTTATAAAATTCTCCGCTTCTTCTTCGCTGCGGTTTTGATAGAGCAAATGATAGTACTGGGAGTTAAACCATTCTTCGAACCAATTTTTATCTCCCATAGCTATTGTGTATAAGTAGGATTGTTGCGCGCTTTTACGAAAACCCTAAATTGATACATTTGCGCTCCCAAAAATAAAATTGCTTTGACTTTAATAAAATCTATTTCAGGAATTCGTGGAACTATCGGTGGTTTTCCGGGAGCTAATCTTACTCCGGTTGACATCATGAAGTTTACCCTTGCCTTTGGTGAGTGGATTAAAACCAACGAAGGCAATCGCAAGATTGTAGTAGGGCGCGATGCGCGGGTAAGTGGCGAAATGGTGAATCATATTGTGGTGGGTTCGTTGCAATCTATCGGTATAGATGTAGTTGATCTTGGGCTTTCTACTACTCCTACTGTTGAAATAGCCGTACATGAAGAAAAAGCAGGCGGAGGAATAATCGTTACCGCCTCGCATAACCCCAAGCAATGGAATGCACTTAAGTTGTTGAATAGTCATGGCGAGTTTATTTCTGCCCATGCGGGTGAAGAAGTGCTTCGCATAGCAGAAGATAAAACCATTGAGTTTGAAGAAGTAACTTCTATTGGTTCTTATTCTACCGATGATACTTATATAGACCGCCACATTGAGAAGATT
>JBKJJB010000063.1:0-6714 GCA_046598235.1 Chitinophagales bacterium | reverse complement strand
TAAAATTCCACCTTTCTGTTTTATTGTAATCAGGATAAATGGCTTAATCCTTTCATGAACATAAGATACTGAGTATATCAAGCTCTTATTCTTATCGAATACTTTATACACAGTCTGATACATACCTTTAGAAATAAAATTTTGTGTGCGGTCGTAAAATATCTGTTGCTCCGCTGAATTATCTCCTAACAGTTTTCCTGTAAGATAATCCTGAGCGGAAAGAGAAAGACAACTTACGGCTATAAAAAAAATAAAGGAGAGTTTCTTCATATTGTTTTCATTACTTCATTACTCACAAGTGGTTCCGTCTATTTTTATGAAACCCCCAACAGAATTATAGTAGATATAAGGCGAAGCAGTGTATGTTTCCCCACCCTGCGAAATACTTACAGTAAATTTATACTTCTTATTTCCTGATGCTACTTTCTCAACCAATACAAGACTTGCCACGTTTTCAATTTCAGAAGAGCTATTGATAATTATATCGCAACCCGAAATTCGTTTGCCTACCATATCTCTTTTAATCTTTGCTTCGTTTAAAACAAATTCATCATGCACTTTTACTGGTTTTATCTCCGTTGATGCTGGTGCTTTAGATTCCGTTTTTGCTAAAACATTGTTGGCAAGTTCTTTTTCTTTAGTTAGAAATGTGTCAACTGCAATCGTTGCTGTATCTGTAGCCAAAGTAGTATCCACAACAATAGGGTCTGAATTTATCGGCTCCAGCATTACTTCTTGTTTAGATTCTAAAGGTATTTCCGTTTGCTCATTACTATGCTTTGTGGTAAAATAAAAGAAAGCCAACACACTGGTAAGACAAATAAGAATGACTATCAATGAAACTGCTAACCTCTTCTCTTTTGAGGATTTTTCTAAAACTGCCTGGTTAGGTACTTCGGTTTTCGCTTCTTGCTTTAGTTTACTCAGACTCGCGACTTCCTCCCTTAAGCGTTTGTTGTCTTCTTCTATTTGTTTCAACTCTTCCTTCACTTCTTTCATCCAACTCGAGGTTTCTGTTTTATACTGATCAGATTCCTCTTTCACGCGTTTCATTATCTCCTTCTTAATACTCATCTGCTCCTTCTCCACTTCCAAATTCGCCTTTATCTGTTTTTCCTTTTCCGATTTTTCCAGTTTTAGAATTTCTGCTTCTTCTGCTTCTTTTTTCAACTGCTCTTGACGAATAAACTCTTGTTGCTTCTCTTCTTTCTCCGCCAATTCCTTTTCAATACGCTCTTTTTCAAAACGCAATTTTTCCAACTCATCTGATTGGTCTGATAAAAAAGAAAATGTGGCAACAAAAAACGGATTTACTGTTCCGCATTTAGTACAAAGTCGTTGACTTAACTCCAGTTGATTGCCGCAGGTGCTGCAAAACTTTTTCATGTATGTTTAGCTATTAGTGTGTCCTTCTATTTAAAACCCGATAAGTATCGTGCGCGCTATTTACTTTTCAAAGTAAAGTAAAAATTGCTTCCCGAACCGGGCAAACTTTCCACCCACAATTCACCTCCGTGCATTTCTATTACCTTTTTACAAATTGCTAAACCGAGTCCATTGCCCGGATATTCATCTACTCTGTTCAACCGCTCAAAAGGTTCAAAAATTTTAGGATAATACTTTTTTGAAATTCCGATTCCGTTATCACGAACACAGAAAATTATACTCCCTTCAAATTTGTCATAGCCAATATCAATCACCGGCTTCTTGCCCTTTCTGCTAAACTTTATTGCATTATCAACCAGTTGAAACAGTAACTTACTTATCAAATCGCGGTCGCCACTCACTTCCGGCAAATCGGCAAAACTAATTTCCGCTTCCATTTTATCTGTATTAGGTTTTAGCTGTTTAATAACATCGGCTAAAACTGCATTCATCGAAACTTTTGAAAGCTGAAAAGTATGATCATTTAATGCGATATAAGTTTTCAAATCGCTGAGAAGTTTCTCCATTCCATCAGCAGCAGTCTTTGCAAAATCGGCATACTCAGTTGCCTGCTCGTATTTTTTGTTTAGCAGATTTTCAGAAACAAGTTGTATATAATTCAGAATTGTGCGAACAGGTTCGCGTAAATCATGAGAGGCAAGATGAAGAACTCCTTCATTGGTAAACACTTCTTCATCGCTTCTGCCTTTAGGAATATTTTGCTGCTCGTCTTTAATTGAGAAAGATAGTAGTTGATAATACTCATTTGCAAGGTTCAATGGCTTTATCAGAAATTTTACCGGCAATGTTGAATTATCAGAATACTTCAGCAAACCTTCGGTTTCTCTCTCTGATAAGAATGATTGCACCGATACATCACCAACCAAACTTTCGCTTGTCTGAAAAACATTTTTCAACGGCATGTTATAAACCTCACTTTGCTTCAATTTCATTTTACTTAATGCCGGGCCGTTAGCCAGAACTATGTTATCTCCCTTGAGCAACAAAACATTTTCATGAATAGAATTAAGAAGCGATTTCAAAGTTTCATCTGCTAAAAAAGCATCCGCTTTTTCCTCTTTCGTTTTTACACGGTCAAGCAAAAATAGATTTGCCTTCTCTCCTTTCCATTCCAAATTGCTGATGCGAATATTAAGTGTGAGATTATTTTTTTGCTTTAGCTCAATCATTTCTTCTTCCTCCACTTCTCTGTAACTCAAATAATCTGCGAGATGTTTACGAATACTATCTTCACTTAAAACGCTGTACGCCTTTGCATTTGCATAACGAATAGTATTCTGACGGTTAAGTATCAGAACTCCCGAATCAATTCTGTTTATCAATTGATAGAGCACATTATGATGTGTGGTCAGCTCGCTTTGAGTAGTTTCTGATTTCGATTCTGTTTCAGTCAACTTCAAAACAGTCGTAATAGATTTCTGCAAATGAAAAAGATTGATTTTGTTCTTAACCATGTAGTCTGCAGCACCTATCGTATCCGCCTGCTTTTTTGTATCCTGTGCATTCGAATCAGACAGGATAATAATTGGCACGCTTTCTTTCCCGCTCAATTGTTTGAAAGAAGAAAAATCGCTCTGCTTAATCATATCAGCATCCAGTAAAATCAAATCGGGCTTACGGTTTTTTAAATAATTCAACCCATCCTGAACATCAGAAGCGTGGCTAACTATAAAAGTATGCGGACTAACTTTCAGAAACCGCTGAATATCCATCGCACTTTGTTCATTGCCGTCAAGAAGTAGGATGTTGTGCGAATTTTTCATTTGGACTCGGACAAAATAAGCCTGATTCACCAAAAGGACAAGGTGCCGTATGTTGATAAACCTAAGTCAAAACTTTCTCTACATTCGCAACCGTGAAAAAAATAGCAGTATTTCTCTTCTCCCTTTTTCTTACTATTTTCCTGTTTTCCCAAAAGCCTGTAAAACCCAAGTTGCTGGCGGGACCTGTGGTGGGTTCGGTGACTAAAAATTCGGCAAAAGTGTGGATTGCATACAGGGGAAAAGGACAGAATGTGCTGATACTAGGCGATACTGCCGAGAAGAGAGTTTACTATCCCACAAATTTAAATTACATCACCAACAGCAAAGGTGATGTAGCGCTCACTATGGATTTTACAGGATTAAAACCCGACCACAGCTACAATATTATTATTTCCATAGACGGATGGGGAGCGAATGCAAAAAGTTCTTTTAAAACGCAGGCGGACACAGCCATCAAAGATTTCAATTTTATTCTTGGTTCCTGCGCGCTGATGTTGCCAGGTATTGCACGAACTGTTTTCCCCGCAGGAACTACTTGGATTTTTTATAGAATGAAAAAGAAGAAATCCGATTTTATGGTTTGGCTGGGAGATGATATTTATTATTTCAAAAAAGATTACAGCAGTATTGATGGAATGTTTAACCTGAATGTAAAGCTCCGAAAGCAGTTTTCGATGTACCGCGATTTTCTTGCCTCCACTCCTCAATATGCAATTTGGGATGATCACGATTACGGACCAAATAATGATGGAAAAGTTTTTGCATTGAAAGATTCTTCGCTTAAAGTTTTCAAAGGTATGTGGCCCAACACTTATCCCGAAGGAGAGCAATTCAGAGGAAACTATTTCAACTTCAGATATTATGATGCTGAATTTTTTATGACAGATGACCGCTTCTTTCGCGATGTTGATGGAGATACGGCAGGCGCATTTTTAGGTGAAACACAAATGATATGGCTGAAAAATAAGCTACTAATGAGCGATGCAAGTTTCAAATTCATTGCTATTGGTTCGCAGGTGCTTAACGATAATAATTTTGGAGAATCGTATGCAGAGTTCCCTAAAGAGAGAAGTGAGCTGCTTGATTTTATTTCAAGTAACAATATTAAAGGAGTGATATTTCTCACCGGAGATAAACATTACAGCGAGTTGAGTAAACGTGAATGGAATGGCTATCCATTTTACGATTTCACATGTTCTCCACTTACCTTCCCTCCTCTTCCAAGAAGACTTTTAGGTGCCTATCACAATGGCAATCGGGTGAAGAAATTTGATTACGGAAGAAGAAATTTTGGAAAAATTTCTTTTACAGGACAAAAGGGAAACAGAAACATGAAAATTGAAATTATAGGACGAGGCGGATACAAGAAGAAAGAAATTACATTGAATGAGAATGACCTTATGAAGAAATAATCCTACATGATTGCTTACTATTTAATTATTCCTTTCGTTTATCTCTTCGCTTATCTTCCTACATCTGTCCTTTACAAATTAGCTGACGGACTTGCTTTCATACTACGCGTAGTTGTTCGGTACAGAAAAAAAGTAGTGCTTACTAATCTTCGAAATTCTTTCCCCGAAAAAAGTGAAAAGGAAATTCAGCAAATAGCTAAAGACTCTTATACACATCTTGCCGACAGAGTGGTAGAAAATATAAAGTGCATTACAATTAAGGAAGAAGAGTTTCTAAGCAGATGCTCGGTAGAAAATATTGAATTACTCACCAACCTATATAATGAAGGAAGAGATGTGGTGCTAATGATTGCTCACTGCAATTGTTGGGAGTTTGCAGGCTATGTGGCACATACACTTACTAAATTCAAAATATTCGGAGTTTACAGCCCGGCAAGCAATAAATATTTTAATGATATGATTGTAAGCACTCGCGGCAAATACGGAATGCATATGATTTCGATGAGAAATACTTCCGCTTATTTCAAAGAGAAACCTCAAGAGCGAACCCTCCATGTTTTTTTTACCGACCAATCGCCTTCTAACCCAAACAACGCATATTGGACAAAATTCATGAATCAGGATACTGCATTTTTTTATGGCGGTGCGCGATATGCTGTAAAGCATAACTGCATTCCTGTGTATGCTAAGATTGTGCAATTAAAGCGTGGCTACTACCGCGTTTTTCTTAGCACTATTAAAGATGATGTAAGCAACTGCACACCAGATGATATTGTGCAACGGTTTTCAGAATTGTTAGAAGCACAGTTAAAAGAAAAACCTGCCGATTGGTTGTGGAGCCATAAGAGATGGAAGCATAAAAAAGTAACTGGCTAGTGGTCAATAGCAAGTAGTAACAACAAAACACTACTAGCTACTCACAACTCACCACTTACCAAAATAAAAACCCACACAGATGTTGACGTTAAGTCACCTTAAGTCAAGTTTTGGGCTTAGTAACATCGCTGTAATCTGCTGTTAACTTGTTTTTTGGACGAAGTTCCAATTGCTCGGAATGCAGCCCGCCATTGACATTACAACTTAAGCCCGGTTCTGTATTTATACTAACTAACGCATCGCTCTGTGTGGGCGTATCTTAACGAATGTGAAAAATCTATTTCAGCATTCAGAATGTATCAAAGAACTGATTGTGAATGTAACTGGTGTAAAACAAATAGTCAAAAGTTGAACGATTTTTATTTCTCAACAGCGTTTCAGTTGAAGAGAAATAAATTACAATAGGTTAGATGTAGAATATTTTTGCTCAAAATATTTTACTGTAATTGCCAATCCCTTTTCAAAATTAAATTCCGGGGTGTAACCAAGAAAGGCTTTTGCTTTAGAAATATCAGCCAATGAATTTCGCACATCACCTGCACGTGCATTGCGGTAAGTAGCAGGATGATTACTATTGAGTAACTTTTGTATTTGGTGGTAGAGTTGATTTACAGAAAAATTTTCTCCTACTGCAATATTAAATACGTTTCCGGTAGCTTGCTTATTTTCGGTGAGCATTGCTTTAATGTTTGCCTGCACAGCATTTTCTACAAAAGTAAAATCGCGTGTTTGCTCTCCATCGCCATCAATAAAAACTTCTTCGCGCTTCATAATTTTATTTACGAACAAAGGAATGACAGCCGCATATTGTCCGTTGGGGTCCTGCTTTGGTCCAAAAATGTTGAAGTAGCGTAAGCCAATTACAGGAATACCATACACGTTTTGAAAAACATTGGCGTACAATTCATTGGTGTATTTACTTACTGCATAAGGAGAAAGCGGCTTACCTATTTTATCTTCCTGTTTGTGCAATGACTTTACATCTCCGTACACCGACGAAGAAGAAGCATACACAAACTGCTTTATATTATTATCCACTGCGGCCTTCAACATATTTACGAAACCACTAACATTTACTTCGTTAAAATAAACCGGTTCTTTTATTGAACGGGGTACAGAGCCTAAAGCTGCTTGGTGGCTTACATAGTCAATACCTTCGCAGGCTTTGTTACAATCTTTAAAATTTCTAATGTCACCCTGCATAAATTCAAATGCAG
>JBKJJB010000426.1:0-23608 GCA_046598235.1 Chitinophagales bacterium | reverse complement strand
GTCATTTCGAACGAAGGTCTCCGTAGTGAGAAATCTTGTATTTCATTGATACGCTGAATACAAGATTCTTCACTCCGCAAAACTTCTCACGAACTTGCTTAGGGGCATGACATTGCTCTATTTGTTACACCCTTTTACTTTTTTTCACAATTTTAGGTATCCTTTTTAGTGAGCTATACGTCTACATAATAGTTAGTTGTTAGTATTTTATTGTTTATGCGGCTCAATAGATTTCTATTTTTCAAAATAGTTGTGCTAATAAAAACAATAAAACAAACGTTCTCTGTTATCTATAAAAGACTTGTCATACTCTCAATTATGAGTGCTTAACTAAAAAACATGGCTTACAAAAATTATAAATTCAAAACCCTTCGTGTATTTGCCAGTGATGAATGGCTTGCTAATCGTTCGCGCGAGTACCGCACTGTGTTTGACCGTAGCGAAACCACTTACATATCAGCCGAAATTGCTTTCTATAATAAAATGTTCGATGAGCAGGATTGGGAAACTACGGTTACACTCAAAGCTTTCTCTCATGCCGATAGCAAAAAGAAAGAACTGAGTTCACAGGATGAGAAGCGCAAAATTAGAATGGATGAAAACGTGGTGTACATCAACAAGGGTTGGGGTATGGCTGCGCCCGGTACTTTCTGGACTAAAGGCGAATACAGCTGGGAAGCTTACATAGATGGAGAACTGATAGGCACCAAACGGTTTTATATAGAGGATGTAGGCAAGGTAAGTGCAGATGTAAACCCTTTCTTTGATATTGAATCTATCCGTTTTTTCTCCGGTGACTATAATGCTGTGAACGATGAGAACAAGGAATATCTTAAGGTAATAAGCCGAACGGAAACACAATATTTATATGCTGAATTAAAATTCAGAAACAAGATTGCCACCGAATGGAACTGTGAGTTATACTTCAACTGGTATAATGCTTCCGGTTTATTAAAAGCAAGAATTGAACGTTACCGCAAAGTAGAAGCAGAAAAACAAGGGGAGACTTTCACCTTTAATGAAGGATGGGGAAACGATGTGCCCGGTACTTGGAAAGATGAACGCTATCGTTTAGAAGTAATTTTTATGGATACGGTTATCGCTGTGCTCCATCTTGAAACAGGTGAAGAAGATGAAGAAGGCGATGTTGAAATATCTACGGTAAGCGGCAACGTAGCCATTGCCAACTCTACACATCCCGCTCCACCCGATGAATCGCTCGAAGCCAACGTAAAGAAGTTAGATGAGTTGATTGGCTTGGATGAGTTGAAGAAAGAAGTAAAAAATCACATTGATTATCTCAACTTCCTTAAGCTGCGCCAGGAGAAAGGATTTAAAGATACGGAGCGCATCAATCTTCACTCCGTATTTACAGGCAATCCCGGAACAGGTAAAACTACCGTGGTAAAAATGCTCGGACAGATTTACAAGAGCATGGGGCTGCTAAGTAAAGGTCATGTAAAAGAAGTGGACCGCTCTGCTTTAATTGGCGAATACATTGGGCAAACTGCACCCAAAGTGAAGAAGGCAATTGAAGAAGCAAAAGGTGGAATCCTTTTCATTGATGAAGCATATTCTCTTGCACGCGAAGCCGATGACTCAAAAGATTTCGGAAAAGAAGCGATTGAAGTATTAATTAAAGAAATGAGCGATGGTTCAAAAGACCTTGCAGTGATGGTGGCAGGTTATCCTCATGAGATGGAGATATTCTTGAAATCGAACCCGGGAATGAAATCGCGGTTTGCCAACTACTTCCATTTTGAAGATTATTTGCCTGATGAACTACATGCTATTGCTATGACTTACGTAAAGCAAAAGAATGTTCACTTTACCGATGAAGCCGATCATTATCTCGCAGAGCAATTGATGGAGGGTTTCCGTAACCGCGATAAGAGTTTTGGTAATGCACGTTATGCTATTTCCATCATTGATGAAGCAAAAATGAATCTCGGTCTGCGCCTGATGAAGCGGGAAGACCTTCACGATTTGGATGGAAACGCTCTTTCTGCCGTTGAGAAAGAAGATGTGGAACTTGTTTTTAAACAGAGAGGAAAAAGAAAGTTCAACATAAACATTAACGAACGTTTGTTGCAAAGTGCTTTAGATGAATTAAATGCGCTGGTTGGTATTACTAATATTAAGAATGATGTTAATGAATTAGTAAAACTCGTTCGCTTTTATCACGACATTGGAAAAGATGTATTAAACAAATTTTCTCTTCATACGGTTTTTACCGGCAACCCGGGAACAGGAAAAACAACTGTTGCGCGTATTATGGGTAAAATTTTTAAAGCACTCGGCTTAATAGAGCGCGGACATTTAGTGGAACTTGATCGCCAGGGATTAGTAGCAGGTTTTGTAGGACAAACTGCGCTGAAAACTGAAGAGCGTGTGAAAGAAGCAAAGGGCGGAGTGTTGTTTATTGATGAGGCATACGCGCTTGGCGAAGGAAATGATTTTGGAAGAGAAGCAATTGAAACTTTACTAAAACGTATGGAAGATAGCCGTGGTGAATTTGCGGTAATTGCAGCAGGCTATACCGACCCTATGAAACGTTTCCTGGAATCAAATCCAGGATTGCGTTCGCGCTTTGACCGTACTTTTGTTTTCAACGATTACACTGCGAATGAACTTTTCAGAATTGCCCTTTCGCTTTTGAAAACAGAAAACATCCGTTTGGATAACGAAGCATATGATTATATGCAGAAGTATATTGAGTCACTTTATGAATACCGTGATAAATATTTCGGCAACGCGCGCGAAATTCGCAAGCTGATTGAAGAAGCAGTGCAAAATCAAAACCTTCGTTTGGCTTCTATTCCTAAAGAACAGCGCACGCCTGAAATGCTTGATACCATGACCATGGCTGACCTTGCTGAATTTAAAATTGGCGAAGGCAAAAGAAGCAGTCTTGGGTTTAAATACTAAACCCCTCTAAATCTCCCCTAAGGGGAGACTTTAAAACAGTTTCCGATTATCTTCGCGCTATGCGAGAGCTAAAGCGTTTCAACGTTCGTGTTTACGGATTATTAATTAATGAACTCAATCAAGTATTAGTTGCCGATGAAGTTTTTAAAAACGGCATGAAAGCAACTAAATTCCCCGGAGGCGGATTGGAATTAGGCGAAGGAACTATTGACGGACTTAAGCGTGAATTTGTAGAAGAAACAGGCATTGAAGTAGAAGTAAAAGAACATTTCTACACCACCGATTTCTTTCAGCATTCTTACTTCGATAGCGAAAGCCAGATTATCAGCATCTATTATTTGTGTTCGTCTAATAAATGGAAAAATGTAAAAACTTCTTCTGTGAAATTTGATTTCGAAGTTATTCCAAGACAGGAAACAGAATCGTTTCGCTGGGTTAGCATAAAAGAGCTGGCAAATGAAACGGATATTACTCTTCCTATTGATAAAGTAGTAGTTACTAAACTGGCTTCTATTTTTTAAGCCACTCCTTCCACAAAATACATATTCTATACAAACAAGTAAAGACTTGTAGAACTATGGCATCTTCAATTTGCCAGAAACAAAAGCCAAATCAAAAAACTATTCCATTTCCTTAATTCAGATTTAAAAAATGCGCTTACATTTGAAAAAACATTCCTATGGCAGAAACTAAACCATCTTCAAACACCGGCAGAAAAATTCTGCTCATTATCCTTTCGGTATTAATTATTGGAACGGGTATCACCTTTTTTGTTTGCAATTACACATACAGCGAAGGCAGCCGCGCAGGAGTTGTAATTAAATTTTCGAAGAGAGGTTATGTACTGAAAACCTACGAAGGGGAATTAAACATGGGCGGCATGGGAAATATTCCTAACACCGCGCAAATGAATATGATGTGGAGTTTTTCGGTGAGAGACCAGGTAACGGCAGATAAATTAATGACGCTGGAAGGCAGAAAGGTTTCGCTTCATTACAAAGAGATTATTAAAAATATGCCCTGGCAGGGGGAAACTTCGTACTTCGTTGACGGAGTAGAAGAAATAAAGGAATAAGTATGGCGAAAGAAATGTTGCTGAAAGAATCCCTTAAGCTAATACTTAGCGGATGCAATCATGAAGAAGCACTTAAACATTTTGAACTGGCTTACAAGTATTCTCCTCAATCAAAGTTGTTTCAGAAATTAGTAGATGGAAACATACGTAAACTAATCGCTAATGAATAACACCTACTTACGCACCACCTCTTTCCTTATCTGCATCTTTGTTTATGTAATTGCCATTGCTGTTGCATTCGGTTTTATTAAATACTTTGAAGACAGCATAAGCAGATTGTGGCTTGGGCTGCTTGCCGATGTAATTGCTACGGTGGTAGTTTTTGGTTTTAGCCATGTGTTTAAAAACGCCAGCTTATACGACCCTTACTGGAGTGTGGCTCCTCCCCTGCTTGGCTGGTATTGGATAGAAACAGGCAGTGCTAACTATACCGCAGGTTTTATGCTGATGGTAATTTTGCTGTGGGCAATTCGCTTAACCTATAATTGGGCGCGTGGCTGGCAGGGACTGGTGCATGAAGACTGGCGATATAGAATGCTGCGCGAAAAGAACCCGAAGATTTATCCGCTTATCAACTTTGCGGGCATACACCTGTTTCCTACGGTGATGGTTTTTTTAGGAATGCTGCCCGTTTATTTTACTACTGAACTGCCTTGGGATTCTCCGCTTAACAGAACGCTGTTATGGACGGGATTTGCTATTTGCTTTTTTGCCACCATCATTGAACTGGTTGCCGATGAACAAATGCGCAGCTTTAAAAAACGCGCAAAGCACGGAGAGTTTATCTGCGAAGGTGTATGGAAATATTCGCGCCACCCTAATTACTTTGGAGAGATTTCTTTTTGGCTGGGTTTATGGGTTATGCAAATGTCTGTTGCTCCTCAATATTGGTGGACAGCCATTGGGTTCGTTGCCATGTTGCTGATGTTTCTTTTTGCTTCTATACCCATGATGGAAGACAAGAACCGAAAAAGCAAAACCGGCTATGAGGAATATGTAAAGAAGGTTTCGGTGTTGGTGCCTTGGTGGTAGTTAAACATCCTGAACCAAAGATTTTGCTGAGGAAATTACAAAAAGAGCGACAGCACTGAACAAAATATTATGACGGAGTATTTAGGCAAGTTGACTAAAGTTACGATTGACAGACCCATCGGTTCGCGGCATCCTCTACATGAGTTTCTATATCCGGTTAATTATGGCTATATAGAGAACACAATTAGCGGAGATGGGGAGGAAATAGATGCTTATGTTTTGGGTGAAACTCTACCTGTTGAAACTTTTGAGGGGATAGTAATAGGAATAGTAAAAAGATTAAATGATAGCGAAGATAAATTAAGGATCAGTTTCAAAAGTTGGGGAGTAAGCTAAAAAACGGAATTTTGCGGAAAGCTAATCTTCATCGAACAGAAAGCATTACAACTATTACAGCAACTCTTCCCCCAGGAGTTGACCAACTACTTTTTCATTTCTCATTATGAGATACTAGGCAGCTTAGAAACAAAGGAAGAATACTGGCTCATTGAGTTTGAAGAAAAGAACGAATTGCCCAACGGGTATCCGGCAGCCGACTATGAATCCAAAGGGTTCATGGAAAGCAAACTGATACAAGATTTTCCGCTGCGGGGCAGAGCCGTATTCCTGCACATCAAAAAACGGAGATGGCGGCATAAAGCTACCGGAGCGATTATTAAGCGCGATTTCTCCTTTATAGCCGATGGTTCAAAATTCACTCAGGAACTATCGGATTTTTTAAAAGAAGCAAGTGGATACGCGACCCGATACCATGAAAAACATAGCCAGCTCTACGGGATCAATAGCCAGAAATTACAGCGGCACTATAAACATCAAGTCAGCGGATATAAACAGTGGGAACAGTTGGCGCACGCTCAGGAATATCTGCTCTATCCTGAAAACATAACCGCTCAATTGAGTATAGATGAAGTGAGCTTATCCAAAGGAGAACTTTACACCTTTGTAACCAATAAAAATACAGGTATGAAAAACAAGCAATCCGTAGTAGCCGTTATCAATGGCACCGAAGCCAAAGTAATACAAGAAGTGTTAGAGAAAATATCGTTACAAAAACGTAAAACAGTGACAGAGGTAACTATGGATATGGCAAGAAACATGCGGCTTGCCGTAGAAAACAGTTTTCCTCAAAGTAAAATGGTGATAGACCGGTTCAATGCCGTACGATTAGTAATGGATGCCCTGCAACACCTGCGCGTGAAACTCCGATGGCAAGCCATGGAAGAAGAAAACACCGCTATTAAACAAGCTAAAGAGAAGGGCCAAAAATATCATCCTGAAATACTCTCCAACGGAGATACGATGAAAGAATTATTGGCAAGAAGCCGCTATCTGCTTTACGCCTTTGAAGATAAATGGACGGATAGCCAAACCAGAAGAGCTGCTATCCTGTTTGAAAAATATCCGCTGTTAAAGCAGGCGTATAAACTCTGTGTGGCTTTTAGAAACATTTATAAAAACATATCGAAAGAGAAAGCCCTGCTACAATTTAAACAATGGAAAGAACAAGTGATAGCATCCAAAATAGAAGAGTTCAATACCGCAGTTAACTCCTTAGAATATCACTTAGAAAACATCCTGAATTTCTTCGATAACAGAAGCACCAATGCCAATGCCGAATCATTTAACTCAAAAATAAACACCCCCGGCAGCAGTTGGGCAGTTTATTTCGATGGCGATAAAGCCATTAACTATCTGCATGTAGCGGGCTGGGTAGGTGCCTCGGTGCAGGGTGTGCTGCTTACTTACGGCATCGTTAAGCCGCCTCAAATTCAACTGCTCGACATCTTTAGTTTGGTAGTAGGCAGTATTGGCTTGGCAAGCGGCAAGGTGGTGTTTGGGTGGGTGGCTGTTTAAGTCCCCCTTTGAAAAGCCTGCCCCGAACTTGTTTCGGGTGGATTTAGGGGTTGTAATAAATCCCTGTTTTCGGTGATACTTTTCTTCAAAATGTATTATACCTTGCGCTGTCACACACCACCCACATGACCATATCCGAAGAAATAGAGCAACTTAAACTCAAACTGGAGAAGACTACTGATGAGAGAGAGCGTCTGAAAATTTTATTGGAAATATTACGCTCACCTGCTATCGATGGCTCGGATAAAATGCTGTCTTTTATTGAAGAGTGTAAAACTTTAGTTTCGAAAATCGGGGATAAAACGCAGCAGGCATTATTACTTACCGTTCAAGGTAGATATGAGCTCAATAATTCTAATCACGCAGAATCAATCAGTTTTTATGAACAAGCTGTAAAATTATACGAGGAAATGAATGATGTTTCCGGCACTGGCAGCGTGTATATGAATATAGGTTTATGCTACCAGAACCAGAGCAAATATCCCCGGGCTTTAGAGTATTACCAAATGGCCCTTAAGATTCGCGAACAAGACGGGGACCAGCTTGGTCTCGGTAAGGTTTTGCAAAATATAGGCAATACTTTTTTCCGTCAGGGAAATTTTCTAAAATCATTAGAATATCATTTCCGTGTTCTCAAAATTATGGAGAACGTTCAAAACCGATATGGTATCGGGGGATCTTTACTCAATATCGGAAATGTTCACCTCAGCGAAAAACGATATAGCCAGGCACGCGAGTATTACCTTCAGGCAAAAGAAATAATGGAGGAATGCGGCAATCGGTATGGCATATTGTCGTGTTATCTCAATATTGGATCAACCTATTCTGACGAAAAGAATTTTGAAGAGGGGCTAAGGTTTTATTTGCAATCTCTAAAGCTGATAGAAAGCTTAGGTGATAAATATGCCTTGGCTTCTTTCTATCTCAATATCGGCATCATTTACTATGGGCAGAAAGACACCATGCTTGCATTAGATTATTTCGCAAAGGCACTTGAATATGCAGAGGAAGGTAAGTTAGTAAAGCGCATTTGCGAAGTATTTATTGTAATGGGCATTGCATATACCACTTTAGGAAATAGGGAAAAGGCCAACGAAAATTTAATGAATGCCGAGCGCCTAGCGAAGGAATCAGGTGATACCTTTGAACAATGCGCAGCTTTACATGCATTATATGAAATGTACAAGTCGTTTAATGAACCTGCTTTGGCTTTGGAATACTACGAAAAGCAAGTAGAACTTAAAAGTGAGTTAAGCAATAAAGAATCAACCGAAAAAATAGCTTCGCTACAAATCACGTATGATTTAGAGAAGAAACAAAAGGAGGCGGAAATAGAACATTTGCGCAATGTAGAACTCAAAAAAGAACGAGATCTCTCCGAGAGTTTGCTCCTCAATATCCTCCCTGCCGAGGTAGCCGAAGAACTAAAAAGCAAAGGCACGGCAGATGCAAAGCTGTTTGACGATGTAACCGTGCTTTACACCGACTTTAAGTCCTTCACAACCGTTACCGAAAGATTATCGCCTCAGCAATTAGTAGATGAACTCAATATCTGCTTCTCTGCCTTCGATGAAATAATGGGCAGATATAATATCGAAAAAATAAAAACCGTGGGCGATGCTTACTTGGCAGTCAGCGGCTTGCCCCTTGCCAAGCCCAATCATGCCAGCGATGTAGTAAATGCTGCTATAGAAATAAGGCAGTTTATTAAAGAAAGAGTAAAGCTAAAGGGTAAAGACACTTTCGATATCCGCATAGGCGTCCACTCCGGTTCGGTAGTAGCGGGCATTGTAGGCGTTAAGAAATACGCTTACGACATTTGGGGTGACACAGTAAACACCGCAGCCCGCATGGAGCAAAGCAGTGAGGTAGGCAAAATAAACATTAGCGAAGCTACTCACCGATTGGTAAAAGACCACTTCAAAACCGAATACCGTGGAGAAATTGAAGCTAAGAATAAAGGGAAGTTGAAAATGTATTTTGTTGTGGGTTAGCAGGCAAGGTGGTGTTTGGGTGGAGCGCACCCCCACCCTTTCCCGCAAGCGGGATGAAACAAAAGGGGGCTAAATGCAAAAAGGCAAATTCGGCTGTTGGCTGTTTAAGTTCCCCTTTAGAGCCTGTCCCGAATTTATTTTGGGAGGATTTAGGGGTTTTTGGATTTAGGGATGGCTGTTAATATTAAAACGCAAACGACACCGACATACTCGGCAGAATAGGCAACTGATTGATGCGGCTGTAAGTAATACGGTCGAAGTAGAAAATATTCTTGCGGTTGTACACGTTCGACACGCTCAGGTCAATTTCAATCTTCAGCTTATCTTTTATGTTGATGGTCTTCTTAATGCCTAAGTCGAGGCGGTGATAGTAAGGCAGTCTTCCACCGTTAATCTTAGAATCGTAAAGCACACCTAGGTTTCCACTATTGCCGGTGATGTTGGTTTCAATACCATTGCTAAAAGGATTGCTTTCGTAAAAACTCTGGGTTTGAGTAACAGGAAATCCGCTACCAAAGTTCCAGCGCGCGCTTACTTCCCAGGTGCGTTTCTTACCAAAGGCATAAGATGCAATCAGGTTGATGTTGTGTCTGCGGTCAAAGTGAGGATTATAAACCTGCTGTCCGTCATCGCGGGTAGAATAAGAGAGAGAGTATGTTCCATACAAATACAATCCTCTCCATTGCCACTTAGCTAAGATGTCGAGACCATAGGCATTTCCTTTTTCTACTAAAAAGTTAGGGTCGGTATTAAATTGCTTGTAGCGGTTAATGTTGAACAAATGCCAGAAGTATTTGTAATACGGCTCAATGTTGATGGTTACATTCTTCGGCAGGTCGAGCTCGATACCAAAAATGGCGTGAACACTGCGCTGCATGTTGCGAATTTTATCATACGTTTTACCCGAAGCGTCTTTCAAACTTTCATCGGGTCCGGTTAGGAACCCGTTAAACAGATTCACCACATCGCGGTCGCTCTTGGTGCTCATAAAATTTTGCGAATACATTCCCGCAGCCAGTTTAAAACGAATGTAATCGTGCGCATTATATTTCATGCTAAAGCGCGGCTCGGGAGAAATACCTCCAATCTTTCCGTAATATTGAAAACGTCCGCCTGCTTCAAAAACAAACTTCTTAACGTATTTATGAACCATCACATACACACTCAGGTCGGTTGTGTTTTGATTTTGCGAATAAATACGATTAAAAGAATTGGTAAACTGAAACTTGGTGTTGCTGCCTTCTACATCCAAACCGTATTTCACTTCTCCGTTTTTGAGATAGTAAGAGAAATCCATTCCTATATCAAATCCTCCAATTAAACTGCTGCGTGGTTTGCCATCGGCTTCGGTCAGTTTAATTTCATACTGCGAATAGCTAACGTGTGTATTGAAATAAAGATTGGAGTTCTTAGGCACCGCTAAGAAATTAACTCCCACACCAAAAGTTCCCCAATGATATTTGGCTGCGGCATAGTTGGCATTATCAATAAAGTTGAACCCCGTGAGAGTAAACTTATTCTGCCCTGCATTCACAGTAAACTTGCCGTACACATCGTAGAAATTAAAAGGCAAACCGGCTTTGCCCGTGTAAGGGTAAATGGCTTTTGAAGTTTTATCGAGATACGAAACCTTGGAATTGAGAATGAGCGAAGCACTTGTTTTGCGGTCTTCTTTCAACTTCACTATCGGAATTTCCAACAGCGCATGAGCCATAAAAGGGCTGCCTGTAAACTTGCCGCTTACTTTTTTCCTGTTGCCATCGCGAGTGGTTACATCCACTACAGCAGAAATCCTTCCTCCGTACTGCGCGGGAAATCCACCTGTATAAACATCTACATTCTTTATAATATCAGTTTCATACACCGAAAACAAACCAATGGAGTGAAAAGGATTGTAAACAGTAATGCCATCTAAAAGAAACTTTGTTTGTATGGGTGTTCCCCCACGAATAACCACCTGTCCGCCCTGGTCGCCTGTAGAAATAATTCCGGGAATTGCCTGTAGGTATTGTGCAATATCCGGCTCGCCACCAATCGAAGGCATCTTGCGCATTTCCATGGGTGTAATAGAAATAACCGACACCCGTGACTCGGTTAGTTTCTGCTGCTTTTCGGCATTTATCTCTACATCTTTCAACTCCATTGATTTCATATTCATGAAAATCTTGAGCGAAACTGTTTTACCTTTTGTAATTTCTACTTCCTGTGTTTGAGTTTCGAAGCCGATGTAGCTAATTACTGCATTGTAGTTGCCTATGGCAAGGTTTGGAATGTTGAAGAACCCCTGATAATCGGTAGCGGCTCCAAAATCGGTGCCTTCTATTTTTATAGTGGCGTAAGCAATTGCCTCGCCATTGGCTTTGTCGTATATAAATCCTTTAAGCGAACCCTTTTGTGCAAAAAGCGCAACCGACAATACTAGTAGCAGAGGAGTTAGTAGTTTTTTCATCTTTTTAAAGAGGCGCGCAAAATAGAAAAAAGTAATTGGTCAAAAGACAGTTTCAAATTACCTGTTTGTAATTGCTTTATGCCTCCTGCAAAATAATCTCACAACGTTTCCGTTTATTAGCGTCAAAATCAAAAAAGCATTGAAGCGGATAATTCCTTTTGTTGTATTTATTGCTGCGTTAAACAGTCTTTCGGCTCAAATAGGTGGCGAAAGCACTTATAAGTTTCTTTCGCTTTCGCCCGATGCACGTATTACTTCTTTGGGCGGAACCAATGTTTCTATACTCGACCACGATATTAATATCCAGTTAGCGAATCCTGCTGCACTTAACAGAAGGATGAACACGCAGGCATCCTTCGGCACGGTTGTTTACCCCGGTGGAATCAACTTTGGCAACGTAGCGTATGGAAAACGGTTTAATAAAGTGCCTGGCACTTTCGGCTTCGGCTTGCAATACATTGCTTATGGAAAATTTAAAGAAACCGATGAAGCAGCGAACATCACAGGCAACTTTAGTGCAGGCGAAATGAATCTGTATGCAGGTTATGGGTATCAGTTCGGTAGATTGTTTTCGGTGGGAGCAAATGCAAAGTTTATTTACTCTCAATTAGGTCCTTTTAGCTCTGTTGGCATGGCTACCGACTTGGCGGTAATGATAAACGATACTGCTCACAATGTAACTGCTTCTATAGTTGCAAAAAATATTGGCGGACAATTCAAAACGTATAATAAAGGAACACGCGAACCAATTCCTTTCGATTTGCAGGCAGGTTTATCTTTTGGATTTAAGAATGTTCCTTTCCGCTTTCATCTCACCTTTCACAATTTACATCGTTGGGATATTCGCTATGATAACCCGGCAGATGTGCAGCAGGATAATCTGTTCAGCGATTCATCTGACACCAAGCCTAAGAAGAACATTGCCGATAAGCTTTTCCGCCATGTAATTGTGGGTGTTGAATTCAACATTAAAAAAATTGTTCGTTTAGATGTTGCTTACAATCATCTTCGTCAGCAGGAATTAAAACTTGCAACTAAGAGAGGTGTTCCCGGAATATCAGTTGGTATTGGGGTACGTATTCGTCAGTTTGATTTCAGCTACGGCTTTCAGCCAATGGCGCAAGGACAAACTATGAATCACTTTACTTTCACGGTGTACACCGCAGGTTTTGTAAAGAAGAAAGCAACACGCTCCTCAGAGAGTCAGAAAATGTAGATGAAAAAACTTTACGCTTCTCTCCTATCCTTCGTCCTTCTTATTCAGTTTTCTTCTTGCAAAAAAGAAGTTGTTACCATTTTTGATTTTTCTCAATACACCACTACTGACAGCAACTGCTTATATACCGGAGCCGTTGACAACAGTGACTGGACTAACGATGCAGTATGGACAACAAAAGAAAACTCGCTGATGAATTTCAGCGATAACATTGTACTCACCGATAGTTTAGCTGGCTATATTGAAGTGGCTGCGCCTTGTTCTAATCCTAGCGAAGGACAGTTTAGTATGGGTATTAATACCGAAAGACAATGCAAAATGAAAGTAGTCTGTGTAAATACCGAAATGGAAACTCTCTATTTTGCTGCAAGAGAACTTACCGGTGGACCGGTTGTAACAGAATATAATTTTCGTTCGCTTACTTCATTTCATAAAGGCATGAACTACCGTATGTATTATGCGTTCTACACTGCAAAGGATTCGGTGTATTACAAAGGGCATGGCGATTTCAGAATTGAGTAGTGTTGCAATGTTTCTAAGTTTACCCCTACATGCAAGAAAAGAAAAAGCTACATCCGCTAGTCGCAGTTTTCATCACAGTGTTTATCGATTTGGTTGGAGTAGGTATTATCATTCCTGTTTTTGCTCCGCTTATTATTGAAAACAAACATGGCATGTTGCCACCAGAAATGAGCGAAGCCACACGCAATCTCATTTATGGAATTCTATGCGCTACTTTCCCTTTCTTTCAGTTTTTTGGTGCACCTATTCTGGGCACCTTAGCTGATAAGTTTGGCAGGAAGAAGATTCTGCAAATTACTTTAGTAGGAACTTTTATAGGCTATATTTTGTTTGCCCTTTCCATTCATTATAAAATACTTTGGTTGTTGTTTATTGCCCGAGCACTACCCGGATTTATGGGAGGCAATATTTCCATTGTTACTGCTGCCCTTGCCGATATTTCTAAACCCGAAGAGAAAGCAAAGAACTTCGGGCTGATAGGAATGGCTTTCGGATTGGGTTTTATTCTCGGTCCTTTCTTGGGAGGAATGTTATCGAGCAAAGATGTATGCTCTTATTTTGATTACTCTACACCGCTTTGGTTTACAGCTTTTCTTACGCTGATAAATATGTATTATGTAAAAAAGCAGTTTCCTGAAACATTTAAACCCAGTGCCGCAGGTAAAGTTTCACTAATGACAGGCATTCACAACATTCAGAAAGCTTTCAGTATGGTAAACATGCGGGTGATTCTGCTTTCTGTTTTCCTGCAATCATTCGGCTTTAGTTTTTTCATGC
Organism: Chitinophagales bacterium; assembly: GCA_046598235.1. Lineage (GTDB taxonomy): Bacteria > Bacteroidota > Bacteroidia > Chitinophagales > LD1 > Bog-950. The sequence continues at coordinate 9,761 of JBKJJB010000426.1, read as the reverse complement.
AATTCAATCAGGTATATCTCATCAAGAAATTTCATTTCGATGAAAGAAGCATTGGACTTATATTCGGCTACATAGGAATATGGATTGCCATTACACAAGGTTTTATCATTCGAAAAGTCACTAAAATATTTTCTCCTCCACAGATATTGCGCGTATCAATGATTGGGTTATCCATTACCATTCTTGCTATGCTGCTTCCCGAATATTGGTGGATGCTTTTATTCCTCAATCCATTCATTGCAATTTTTCAAGGGCTTACACAGCCGAACCAAACAAGCATTGTATCGGCTATGGCAACCACAGAAACACAGGGAGAGATGCTCGGTATACAACAAAGTATTGCTTCACTCGCGTTTACTATTCCTCCTTTAATTGCCGGAGTATTACTAACGTTTGACTTCCGCCTTCCTATAATTGCTTCTGCCGTAGTAACACTATTAGCGTGGTTGAATTTCTATTTCAGGTTTGAGGATAAGAAACTTGAAATAGTTACGGCACAAAAAGACTAAGTGCTTTCTCTTTGTTGTTTAATGATTTCAAATGCCCGTTGAATCTCTCTGAACTTTAGACTTGCTTCTGCCTCGCTAACTCCATCTTTCCTTTTATCGGGATGAAATTTTAAAATCATTTTCCTATAAGCTGCTTTTACTATTTCTAAAGATGAATCTTCTTCTACACCAAGCAAACTATAAGGATTATTCTGGCTGGTGAAATTTTGTTTCAATTCTTTAAAATCCCTTTCACTGACACCAAGATAACCTGCCATGCGGTGGATACAGCGGCTTTCTTTTGCATTTACAAAATCATCGGCAGCAGCAACACCAAACAGAAAGCGAACAATGCTTATGCGCGAATCGTGCGTAGTAAGCATCTTTAATTCCTTACAGGCAATTTTAGTGAATGGCTCTGTGCCTGTTTCAAAATGATGGTTAAAAGAACTGAGTCGTTGCTGCTTCCCTTGAACTCCAAATTGCTTTGAAAAAAAATCGAGAAGAAAGATTTCGGTTTCAGTTGAAAAGTTTTTATCACAACGAATAACGGCTGCTGCAAGAATGATAATGGAATTTTCTATTTCCTGTTGATGAGATTTTTGCTGAGGGCTTTGCCTTTTCTCTATTACTTCTGCTTCCGAAATAAATTTAGAGACTGAATTTATCAATGAATTAAATGAAAATTTCCCTGCCATTGTAGTTTCTCAGCTTACTGCCGCTGCCTACTTTGCCATTTTTAATACCTCTTCCCATTCTGCTTTTGTAACTGGCTGTACACTTAAACGTGAAATTCTTACAAGCGCCATTTGTTCCAGTTTCTTATTTGCCTTTACTTCAGCCAGGGTAACCGGGCGTTTCATGTTTTCAACGTATTCTATATCTACACATACCCATGCAACTTCATCGGTAGTAGGGTCCTGATAAAACTCCTTTACTACTTTTACAATTCCTACAATGGAAGGTTCACCATTCATGCTTTCGTAAAAGAACAGAAGATCGCCTTTCTTCATTGCCTTCAGGTTATTGCGTGCAGCATAATTGCGCACGCCATTCCAAAAAGTTCTCTTTTCCTTTTTCATCAATTCAAAAGAGTATGTCTCAGGGTCTGATTTAATAAGCCAATAGTTCATAATACAGAATTTAGATTGCGAATTATCACGAAGCAAATGTAAAATCAATAAAATTACTTTCGCATAAAATTGCTCCAATGGCTCAAGTAATTCTATATATAATCATTGCCTTTATTGTTTTCGAGTTTATACTTTCTAAAACTCTTTCGTGGCTGAATATGAAAACTTGGGATAAGCCGCTACCCGAAGAAGTAAGCGGACTTTACGATGCAGGAAAATATGCCGAAGCAAAAGATTATGCGGTAGCTAATAATAAGTTGGGGACTATCTCTGCTACTCTTTCTCTCGTTATTACTATTGCGTTTCTCTATTTCAAAGGATTTGCATCGGTAGATGAATTAGCAAGAGGGTTTTCAGATTCACCTATTCTTCAGGCATTGATTTTCTTCGGAATCATTTCTCTGGCATCAAGTATCATTTCTCTTCCATTCGATTTATACGGCACTTTTGTAGTTGAAGAAAAGTTTGGTTTCAACAAAACAACACCGCTGCTTTATGTTACTGATAAATTAAAAATGTTAGCACTTGGAATTGTAGTTGGCGGAGGCATTCTTGCACTACTTACTTTCCTGTTTGGATTACTCGGGGATAAATTTTGGTTAGCAGCATGGATTCTTGTTTCAGCAATTTCAATTTTTGTTGCAATGTTTTACACCAATATACTTCTTCCCATCTTTAATAAACTCACTCCGCTTGAAAACGGTGAACTGCGCGAAAGCATTGAAAGGTATGCTACAAAGGTTCAGTTTCCGCTTACAAATATTTTGGTAATGGATGGTTCTAAGCGCTCTTCAAAGGCGAATGCTTTCTTCAGTGGCTTGGGAAACAGAAAGAACATTGTGCTGTATGATAACCTGATTAAAGACATGAATACGGAAGAAATTACGGCTGTGCTGGCGCATGAAGTAGGACATTATAAAAGGAAGCATGTTCTTCAAAGTATTGCTATCTCCATTCTTCAAACAGGAATTTTATTTTTTCTTTTCGGATGGCTGGCATCTAATCCGTGGATGGCAGAAGTATTGGGAGCGAATAAAAATTCGTTTCATCTTTCATTCGTTACTTTTTCATTAATCTATTCCCCGGTTTCGCTTATCACAGGACTGCTAATGAATGTTTTAAGCCGAAAGAACGAATATGAAGCAGATGCATATGCTAAAGAAACTTACGGAGCCGCTCCGCTAATTACTTCTCTAAAGAAACTTTCGGTGAATCACCTGAGCAATTTACAGCCACATTCGGCATATGTTTTTTTTAATTATTCCCATCCAACTCTATTGCAGAGAATGGACGCGATGAAGAACTAATAACAGATTGCATCTCTACATCTATTCTACATAGAGTTTCACAAAAAATGCAAACAGAAAAACTATCTTTCACTATACAAATACTCTAATGTTACTAAGTATATGGATAACTAAGCAGTATTAAGAAAATTAGTTTATATTTTTGATGCAACAGCATAATTAAATATGAAAACAATTCTTGTTCTGTTTCTTATTGCCGCTCTTCTGTTTATTTACAATCAGTTTATTTATAAAGATCCTGATCAGTTAGATCACGAAGGGAATACTGTTCATAAAAAGAAAGGGTAAATAGCGAAAACCTATCAGCATAAAATAAATCATCACAGATGCTTTATCTGTAGAACTGGTATTGTCCGTTTAGCACCCCCAAATCACATTATTTTTTATCTCCCGGATTCTTTGCAATGTTTTCACGCATCGAAGTATCTGCCTGAATGTTCTGCATTTTGTAGTAATCCATTATACCAAGTTGTCCGCTCTTAAATGCTTCTGCAATAGCAATAGGGATTTGCGCCTCTGCTTCAATTACTTTAGCGCGTGCTTCCTGAGCTTTTGCTTTCATTTCCTGTTCTAAAGCAATAGCCATTGCTCTGCGCTCTTCAGCTCTTGCCTGCGCAATATTTTTATCTGCATTAGCCTGATCCATCTGTAAGCTAGCACCAATGTTTTTTCCAATATCAATATCAGCAATATCAATGGATAGAATTTCAAATGCAGTTCCTGCATCTAATCCTTTTGCCAATACTACTTTCGAAATAGAATCTGGATTTTCCATTACCGATTTATGCGACAATGCCGAGCCGATGGAAGTTACAATACCTTCACCTACGCGAGCAAGTACTGTCTCCTCTCCTGCTCCGCCCACTAACTGCTTAATATTTGCACGAACCGTAACACGCGCTCTAGTAATTAACTGAATACCATCTTTTGCTACTGCAGTTACAGGAGGCGATTCAATAACTTTAGGATTTACAGAAAGCTGAACCGCTTCGAACACATCACGTCCTGCCAGGTCAATAGCAGTTGCTGCTTTAAAATCCAGTTCGATGTTTGCTTTGTCGGCACTGATAAGTGCGCGTACTACTTTACTAATGTTACCACCAGCAAGGTAGTGTGCTTCAAGTAAATCACGTTCAATTGGTATTCCTGCTTTAGTTGCAGTTACCATAGCATTTACGATAATAGAAGGAGGAACTCTTCTAAAGCGCATAAACACTAACTGAATAAGACTTACATGAACATTCGCAAACTTTGCCGACAACCAAAGGGGAATAGGCAATAGCCAAAAAAGAACAAGAATGACAAAGACTATAATTCCTGCGAGTACATAAACGGGTAAATCCATGGCTTAAGTTTTAGATTGTTTTACAAAAATTTTATCGTTGGTTATTTTGATAATTTCAATAGGCGAATCGCGTTGAATATATTCTCCGTTGGAATATACATCAATCCTATTATCGTTGAAAATTCCTTTGCCGTTAGGGCGAAGTTCACTGGCGGCTATTCCTTTATCGCCAATATTATAAAGATTCTTTTCCAGTTCATTCACTCTGCCTGTTATTTCCGCATTCATTGCTAACTTATTCGATTGTATTACTTTAAAACCTGCCACTAATGCAATTAAGACGGAAACTAAGCTGGCAACGGTAGCAATGTTTCCCCATTTACTTCCGTAATACGAATACACCATTATCACGCCTATCACTAAAGCAATTCCACCCACTACGCCAAACAATGTAGTGCCAGGAATGAAAAATATCTCCAAAAAAATAAGTAACAAGCCAACGAGGATAATGGCTATTACAAATCCGAGTGTCATACTGCGAATGTAGAAGTTAATACGACACTAGTACATCATTTCGACTTTTTCGATTTCAGTTCAATTCCATCCAAGACTCTGCGGATTTGGTTAGCACGTGACATGATATTGAGAAGCTCTTTAGTATCACGTTTCATAAGGTGATAATGAAACTTCTGTAAGTGCATAATATATTCTAACAATGCTTGGCTGAGATATTCCAGATTTTGATCAAAGATAGGTGCCCACATTTCGGGCGAACTTTTAGCCAAACGAACGGTAGAAGAAAAACCGCTTCCTGCCAAATTGAAGATATTTTTCTCATCTTTCTCAATATCTAAAACTGTTTGACCGAGTAAGAATGAACTAACGTGCGATAGATGCGATACATACGCCACATGTTTGTCGTGCTCCTTTGGCTCCATAAAAACAGTATTCATTCCAAGTGCTTTAAATATTTTTTTTGCCACAGCCAGTGACTTTGCAGAAGATTTTTCCTTTTCGCAAATTATATTGGTTTTGCCAATGAATAATCCCTCCAATGCTGCTTCGGGTCCTGAGTTTTCTGTTCCTGCAATAGGATGAGCAGCAACAAATTGTTTTCGGTTCTTATGATTTGAAACTGCCTTGCACAAGCGGCTTTTTGTTGAGCCGGTATCAATCACTACGGTTTTCTCACTAATTAAATCAAGTATAGCGGGAAGCATTGCCTGCAAAGCACTAACGGGTACTGCCAGCATAACTACATCAGCCGAAGCAACTGCTTTTTCAAGTGGCTGAATTTTATCAACCAATTTAAGTTGTAGTGCCTTCTTTCCGTTTTTCTTATTGAAATCAAAACCAGTAATCTGTTTAGCAATTCCCGCTTTGCGCAAATCGCGAGCAATAGAGCCGCCTATTAATCCTACACCTATAATGGTTACTTTCATTTCTTAACTCTTTTAAATGCAAACTACAAAACTGCAACTTTGCAATTTTAATAAACTTTGCTCTTTGGCTTCGCTTAATATATTTAGGAACCGTTGCCATCGCTTTGAGCGATAGCAGCAGGAAAACTAAAATAGGTTTAGCTTCGCGTGATTAAATATTGAAATTACAAATATGAACAACATAAAAGATTTGCGTCTTGCAGTATTGATTGATGCCGACAACGTTCCCTATTCAAATGTGAAAGAGATGTTTGAAGAAATTGCCAAATACGGCACTCCTACTTTCAAACGCATTTATGCCGATTGGACCAAACCTACTGTTTCGGGCTGGAAAACCGTACTGCTCCAAAATGCCATTACTCCAATTCAGCAATACAGTTATTCTACAGGGAAAAACGCCACCGACAGCGCGATGATTATTGACGCTATGGATATTCTCTACAGCGGCAAAGTGGATGGCTTTTGTATTGTATCCAGCGATAGCGACTTTACCCGCCTTGCAACCCGCTTGCGCGAAGCAGGCATGAAGGTGATTGGCATTGGAGAAAAGAAAACGCTCGCTCCATTTATTACCGCCTGCGATAAATTCATTTACATAGAAATTCTTAAGGCAACACCTGTTCCTGCGTTTATCCCTCAAAAAAATAAAACCGGCAAGACTGCTACTGTAAAAACGACAAGCCCAATTGCTCAAACCGATAACGGCTTAGTAAAACTTCTGAGCGACTGTATTGTAGATATTGCCGATGAAGACGGATGGGCTTTTCTTGGTGAACTCGGTAACTTTATTTTAAAGCGTAAACCCGACTTTGACCCGCGCAATTATGGCTTCGAAAAAATGCTGCCACTTATTAAAAGCAGCGGTCGCTTTGAAATAGATGAAAGAGCCACCGGTAAAGGAAACATACGCCATGTGTATGTAAGAGTAAAGTAGTTTTGGTGTTGAACCAAAAACGTCTAAAATTTAAATATGAAAATTTAGTTTCTCTCAGTTCAGCATCTGCTTTACTTTCCCTAATTGATCTTTTGAACCCATTACAATTACTCGGTTACCGGGGCGCACTACGGTATTTGCCACCGGGTTGAGCGCATATTCGCCATGTGAAGTTTTCAAACCCAAAATAGTAGCTCCAGTATTTTTCCAACAGTTAAGCTCTTCAAGTGAAACAGTTTTTAAACATTCTATTTCTACAATATTAAAATGCTCATTGTTTTGAGTAGCCATCAGGTCTACAAATTCTTCTACATCGGGGCTAAGCACAAGAGTAGCCATGTGTGCGCCTCCTATCTTATCGGGCATTATTACACCATTGGCTCCGGCAGTTTTTAGTTTACGTACCGATGTATCATTCGAAGCACGGCTGATAATTTTAATCTTCGGGTTCAACTCGCGGGCTGTAAGCACCACAAACAAATTATCGGCATCATCGGGCAAAGTGGCTATAAGAGCCAAAGCGTTCATGATTCCTGCTTCCAGTAGAGTTTCATCGCGGGTAGCGTCATCTTCAAGATAATATTTTACCTCAAAAGCTAAATTATTCTTACGCGTATCCTTCTTTTCAATAGCCACAAACTCTTTATTGTTATTGTGAAAAATTCTGGCAGCTTCCTGTCCATTTCTGCCAAACCCGCAGATAATCACATGCCCTTTCAATTCGTTGATAGCGTTTTTCATTTTGTATTGTTTATATATTCTTAAAAATTCTCCATCGAGAAAATAGCTCGATAACTGGCTTAGGAAATAGGTAAACACAGCCAAGTTCACAACAATCAGGACAATAGTAAACCAGCGCCCAGCAGAATCTAATGGCTTTACCTCGGTAAAACCCACTGTGGAAATAGTTATCATAGTCATATACAGCGCCTCGAGCGGTGTATAATCTTCAAAATACATATATCCCCAAGTGCCGCTCAGCAGCACCAGCGCAAACATGATAAGTGAAATGTATATTCTATAAAACGGACGAAGTGGTTTCGACATGACGGCTATTCGGAGAGAAAAGTAAAAAAGTTTTGCATGTTGGCAATATATACAGCAAAATTCGGAATAAGAGCATAACTTTTTGCTATTACATTTACGCGCACCTGCAAATGAAAACCACTCCAAAATACCCCGAACCTTTTTTGGTAAGAATGGAAAAGCTACTCGGAAGCGAGTACTCATTTTTTATTGAAAGTTTGCAAAGTTCCTCTCCTACTTCTATTCGCTTAAATCCTTTTAAAAGAATTCAAAAGTTTGATGAAGAAGAGAAAATAGTATGGTGCGAAAACGGTAGATATTTAAAAGAACGTCCGTCCTTTACTTTCGACCCATTATTTCATGCTGGTGCGTATTATGTGCAGGAAGCAAGTTCCATGTTTATTGAACAGGTGTGGAAACAAATCAATCCTGATAACAAAACAGTTCGTGTGTTAGATATGTGTGCTGCTCCGGGAGGTAAATCAACTCATTTACTTTCATTGATGAATGAAGAAAGTTTACTAGTGAGCAACGAAGTTGTTTCAAACCGGAACAACATTCTTCAGCAGAATATAGTAAAGTGGGGAACCGCTAATTGTATTGTTACCCAGAACAAACCCGAAGATTTTTCCAGACTGGAAGAATATTTCGATATCATACTAGTTGATGCCCCATGCAGTGGAGAAGGGTTGTTTAGAAAAGATAAAAATGCGATTGATGAATGGAGTGAGAAGAATGTAGAGATGTGTTCATTAAGACAAAAGGATATTCTTAAACAAGCGGCAGAGTGTTTAAAGCCTAGAGGATTTTTGATTTACTCCACCTGCACTTTTGAGCCGGAGGAAAACGATGCAACCATTGAGTGGTCAAAAGAATTACAAATTACAAATTACAAATTACGAATTGAACAGCAGGAAGTAACGCAAACTAAATACGGTTATCAGTTTTATCCGCACAAGATTAAAGGTGAGGGGTTTTATAGCTCAGTATTACAAAAAGAAGAGAGCGAAACAGCAACCATTAAACGACAAGCGATAAACAACAAACCAAATAATCAATTATCAGTAACCATAAATCAATACTTAAGTGATTCAGAGAAATTCCATTCGCATACCAAAACCAACATGCTGTTTGCTATTCCTAAATCTATCTATAGTGACTTTCTTTTTCTAGAAAAACACCTCTACATCCGCCATGCAGGAATATTTATGGGAACTATAAAAGGAAAAGATTTTCTTCCCTCGCATGATTTGGCATTGAGCAATCACATCAAATCTAATTTACCATCGGTTGAGTTAAGCTATGAAGAAGCAATTCCCTATTTGCGAAGCGAAGCACCGAAACTGAAAACCGACATAAGGGGCTGGTGTTTGGCAAAATATAAGAATATGAACTTAGGATGGATGAAGGTTCTAGACGGTAGAATCAATAATTATTTTCCCAAAGAATTGAGAATTTTAAAACAGTCATAGAAAATAACTCATAGACTTCCGAAGTTTCCAAAACTTCGGAAGTCTCCGTTACATTCGCAGCTATGAAAAAGTATTTAGTTTTTGTCTTTTGCCTTTTGCTTTTTGCCCTTTTATTCAATTCCTGCAAACAATGCAATACAACAAAAGAAGAAGTTGTAAAAACAGATTCGGTTGCCATTCCTAAGCTGGATGCAATGAATGAAGCGATTGAGAAAGATTCTCTCAATCCTTTTCTTTATTACAAACGTGCTCAGCTTTACGAAGCAAATAACGATTTTATGAGTGCCGCCACCGACATGTTTCTTGCACTTACGCTTGACTCACTTCGTCCTGAATTTTATTTGTATGCTGCCGAACTTTTCAAGAAAAGCGGTGACCCTCAAAGAGGAATTGCGCTGATGAACAAAGCCATTATCACCGATTCGATGAATACTACTTTTTATGTAAAAGCAGCCGAGCTTGCTTACATTGATACTACCGTAAAAGGAAATTACAGATTGGCACTTGATTATCTGAATATAGCCATTGACAAAGACCCACAGAATGCTGACATCTATTTTTACAAGGGAACTATTTTTAAAGAAGTAGGCGATACGGCAAAGGCTCTTTCTTCTTTTCAAACTGCTACTGAACTCAACCCGAAATTCTATAATGCTTATGTGCAAATCGGTTTG